>CAJLGW010000015.1 GCA_905206345.1 uncultured Sutterella sp.
TGCGTCGCCTTTTTGCCGAAGGCGCCTTCCAACAAGCCTTCGTGCCAATGCTCTCAGACATCAAAGCCAATAAGTCGCACGAAGAAGTCCAAGATTTTGTCAGTCGTGTTTTCTCGCTTTTAGCTTCCGCTTTAGTGATTGTCAGCATTTTGGGCGTGTTGGCTGCACCGATTTTGGTTTGGTTAATCGCTGGTGGCTTGGCTGCCAATCCCGAAGCCTTTGACTTGGCAACGGAAATGACGCGTTGGATGTTTCCGTACATCTTTTTCATGAGTTTGGTGGCAATGAGTGCGGGGGTGCTTAATACCTGGAAGCACTTTGCCATTCCTGCGTTTACGCCGGTTTTACTCAATATCGCCTTTATCACGAGCGTTTTGTTGGTGACGCCTTATTTAGAGCGCCCGATTTTTGCTTTGGCTTTTGCTGTCTGTGTCGGTGGCGTCTTGCAACTAGGGATTCAAATTCCTTCTTTGATGAAGTTGGGCCTTTTGCCTCGTCCCGTCAATCCCGTTGCTGCCTTTAAAGACTTTGCGGTGCGTCGTGTATTGAAATTGATGGTGCCAGCCCTTTTTGGTGTGGGTGTTGCTCAGTTATCCCTTTTGATTAACACCAACATTGCCTCTCGTTTAACGACGGGGTCAGTGACGTGGTTGTCGTTTGCAGACCGTTTGATGGAATTCCCGACGGCGCTTTTGGGGGTTGCGTTAGGTTCTGTGTTGTTACCCAGTTTGTCGGCCGCATTTGCTAAAAATGACTTAGCTCGATACAACAGCTTGCTCGATCACGGCTTGCGTTTAATCTTTTTGTTAGCCGTTCCCGCTGCTGTGGGTATGGGGTTGATGTCAGATGCTTTAGTCGCTCTTCTTTATCAAGGGAAAAACTTCTTGGCAAGCGACGTTGCTCAAACAAGTTTGGCCGTCTTGGGCTACTCCATCGGTTTGGTGGGTTTAATCGGTATTAAGATTTTGGCTCCGGCGTTTTACGCTCGAAAGGATATTCGCACGCCCGTGAAAGTGGCGGCAGTCAGTCTGGTGAGCGTTCAGTTGATTAACCTCATCACGGTTCCGCTTTTTAGTCATGCGGGTCTTGCACTGTCCGTGGGGTTGGGAAGTTGCATCAATTGTCTCATTTTATTGGTGACGCTCATTCGTCGCGGTCACTATAAACCGATCGCCGGTTGGATGAAGTGGGCGCTTTCTGTCATCGTTGCAACAGTAGCGATGGCAGCGCTTTTATGGTTCTTGCAAGGCGATGTTGATTGGGCGGCCATGCAGTCAGAGTGGGTTAAGCGTGCAGGACTAATCTTGGCCTATATCGTGGGGGCTGTGGTTGTTTACTTTGGTGTGTTGATTGCTTTTGGTTTTAGACCGAGGCACTTAAAGCCGCGATACGATATATAAGTCTTTTTTGCTTAGATGAAGCGTTTTGCTGGATTTTCTTGTTTTTTCTGATATACCCCGTTCTTCAGATCGGGGTGTTTTTTATCGGTTTTTTTATTGATTTATTAACACATTTCATGTGGTAACAAAGCGTCAAACCGCCTGAAAAATAGCGCAATATCGGTACAATAACAGTCGTAGAAAGTTTTTTAGAAATACCCTTGAATTTCTTCAATTTTGGATTGAAGAAAACGGGGGAGTTTGTCTTTTTTGAGAGGATAAAATGGCAGATTTGGAACAAATGGATGCCAAGATGGATGTGTCTGCTTTAGTGCGTGAAGAAGTGGTGACGGATCGTAAGATCGGTTCCATTCGTGTTTTGACGCCGATCACCAAAGAGGGTGACCGTGATTTGACGCGTGAAGTGATTTATTTGGGTGAAACCCAAATCATGACGCAAATGGGTCCGTTGCCGATCAACTTTGAAATTAAGGCCGCTACATTGGGTGAAGCTGTTGAAGCTTACGGCGAAGCTGCCAAGCAAGGCGTTCAAGAAACGATCGCTAAGCTTGAAGAAATGCGCAAGCAAGCTGCCAGCAAGATCGTGACGCCGGGTGATGCCGGTTTTGCTGCTACGGCCAACAAGATTCAAATGCCCTAATGAGGGTAACAAGCATGTCTGAGAAGGTTTTTACCCGCACCGAGATGCAACAAGCTCCCACGCGCTTATTGCGTGATGGACGAGCTGCCAATGCTTGCGTTTCTTGCGTGACGATTAACGGTCAAGAGTGGACGGTGAAGGATTTCTCAAGCCGCAACTTCTGGGTGAAAACTTTTTTGGCGCCTTTTTTGCTTGGACATGAATTAAAAATTTTGCGTCAATTGCAAGGCATTGATGGCGTAGCTCACGAGAGCTTTGCCATTGACTCAACGGCCATTGCCATTCGCTTTTTACCGGGTCGCTCTCTTGGGCGCCTCAAACCCGAAGAGATTTCTTCTGAGCTTCTTGAAGAAATGGAAGCACTCTTGGAATCCATCCACACGCGAGGTGTTGTTCACTTGGATACGCGCGGGACGGGTAACTGGTTGGTTTCGCCCGAAGGCAAGCCCTTGTTGATTGACTTCCAAGCCTCTCTTTTAACCGGTTGGATGCCCGCTTCTTGGCGTCATATCGTTGAATTGGTTGACATGAGTGGCGTTTACAAAAAGTGGCTTGAATGGCATCCGGAAACGATGACGGCAGCACGCCGAGCTCGTTTTGAAGAGGCGCAATACTGGCGTCAAAAGTGGAAGTTGCAAGGCTACTTCGGTATGAAGAAAAAGCCGGGCGATAACAAGTTTGGCGAGCACTAATTTTCCTTCGGCGTTTGTGTTAAACGCCGACTTTTTTAATGACTAACCGCAGATACGAGATATGGCTCAATACGTATTTACGATGAATCGCGTGGGCAAGATTGTTCCGCCCAAGCGTCAAATTCTCAAAGATATTTCCTTGTCCTTTTTCCCGGGCGCCAAGATTGGTGTTTTGGGTTTAAACGGGGCCGGTAAATCCACGCTTCTTAAGATCATGGCAGGCGTGGATACCGACATTGAAGGTGAAGCCATTCCGATGCCGGGCATCAAGATTGGTTACCTTCCTCAAGAACCGCAATTAAACCCCGAACACACTGTTCGTGAAGCCGTTGAAGAAGGCATGGGCGAAATCATGGAGGCTCAAGCACGCTTGGACGAGGTCTACGCAGCTTACGCCGATCCCGATGCTGACTTCGATGCCTTGGCTGCCGAGCAAGCTCGCTTAGAAGCCATCATCAATGCCGCTGGCACCAATGCCGAAACGCAAATGGAAATCGCCGCTGACGCCTTGCGCTTACCCGCCTGGGACGCAAAGATCGCTCATCTTTCCGGTGGTGAAAAGCGCCGTGTGGCTTTGTGTCGTTTGTTGCTCTCCGGCCCTGATATGCTTTTGTTGGACGAACCAACGAACCACTTGGACGCAGAAAGCGTGGAATGGTTGGAACAGTTCTTGCACCGCTTCCCCGGCACCGTGGTCGCTGTGACCCACGACCGTTATTTCTTGGATAACGCTGCCGAATGGATTCTTGAATTGGACCGTGGCGAAGGTATTCCTTGGAAGGGTAACTACTCTTCTTGGTTGGATCAAAAAGAAAAGCGTCTAGAAATTGAAAAGCGTCAAGAAGATGCCCGCATGAAGGCGATTAAGCACGAATTGGAATGGGTTCGTCAAAACGCCAAGGGCCGTCAAGCCAAGAGTAAGGCTCGTTTGGCTCGCTTTGAAGAAATGTCGAGTTACGAATACCAAGCCCGTAACGAAACCAATGAAATCTTCATTCCGGTGGGCGAGCGCTTAGGTAACAACGTGATTGAATTCAATAACGTGAGCAAGGGCTTTGGTGATCGTTTGTTGATTGATGACTTAAGTTTCAAGATTCCGCCCGGAGCCATTGTTGGCGTGATCGGTCCTAACGGTGCCGGTAAGTCCACGCTCTTTAAGATGATTTTGGGTAAAGAACAACCCGATAGCGGTGCCATCAATATTGGGCCGACGGTCAAGATCAGTGCCGTTGACCAAATGCGTGATTCGTTACCGAACGACAAGACCGCATGGGAAGCGATCTCCGACGGTCAAGACATTCTCCAAGTCGGTAAGTTCTCGATGCCTTCTCGTGCTTACCTCGGTCGCTTTAACTTTAAGGGCGGTGATCAACAAAAATTGGTGGGCACGCTCTCCGGTGGTGAACGTGGTCGTTTGCACTTGGCTAAGACCTTGTTGTCGGGTGGCAACGTTTTGTTGTTGGACGAACCGTCTAACGACCTTGACGTTGAAACGTTGCGCGCTTTGGAAGACGCCTTGCTTGAATTCGCAGGCTGCGCCATGGTGACGTCTCACGACCGTTGGTTCTTAGACCGTATTGCAACGCACATCTTGGCCTTTGAAGGCGATTCCAAGGTGGTGTTCTTTGACGGTAACTACACCGAATACGAAGCCGATAAGCGCAAGCGCTTGGGCGAAGAAGCTGCTCAACCGCATCGTCTTCGTTTCAAACCCTTAACGCGTTAATCGCTAGGTCTAAAGGCGTCAGACCGGAAACGGAATGGCGCCTTTTTGCTAGTTGCCATGGAAAAGATCGCTCCTGCCTTAGTCACACTTGAAGACGGTAAGCCCTATGCGCCGGCTTTTGGTGATATCTACGCTACGCGAAGCGGGGCGTACGGGCAGGCGTGTGCCGTTTTCTTGGCGCAAGGCGAAATTGTTCGCCGTTGGGCCAACAAGCCTGTTTTCACGATTTTGGAAAATGGGTTTGGTTTAGGAACGAATTTCTTGGCAACGCTAAGAGCCTGGCGTGAAGATCCCCACCGCAGTCAACGACTGCATTTTATCTCCATTGAACGTTACCCCGTCTCCAGTGATGAACTCGTGCGCTTTGCTGCGCCCGAGGTGGCAGAACTTGCAAAGGAATTAGCCAATAAGTGGCCCGTTCGCATCCCAGGCTTTCATACGATCGATTTTGACGATGGGCGAGTGAAACTCACGTTGGTTTTCCACGATAGCGATGAGATCGCTCCGAAACTTTCACTTCACTACGATGCTTTGTATTTGGACGGTTTTGCGCCGAACAAAAACGAAGCTATGTGGGACGATCGCTTGCTAATGACCTTGGCTCGAAAGGCCCGCCAGGGTGCCTGTGTGACAACGTGGTGCACGGCTGGGCACGTTCGGCGAGCCCTTGAGCGAGCCGGTTTTGAGTTACACCGATTGAAAGGCTTTGGTAAAAAGGCCGAGCGACTTTTCGGTGAAATGAAAGCCCCTCGTACGCGTTGTGTTGACGCTCGTTCGATCCGAGATGTGATTGTGATCGGTGGGGGATTGTCTGGCGCCAATGCGGCTTATGCATTAACGCAACGTGGGCTTAAAGTCCGTGTCGTGGATGCGGCTTCAGTGCCTGGAGCAGCAGCAAGCGCACTTGCCTGGGGGATTCTCCATCCTCACTACTCTCGTGACGACAACTTGCTTTCCCGATTGTCCCGCCAAGGTTTTTTAACCACGAGAAACCGATTAAAGCACTTAGAAGCGTTGACAGGCGAAGAGCTCTTTAGCGATACCGGTTGCCTTCAAATGGCCCATAGTGATGCTATTGAGCGCGAGTGGCACGAAGCTAAAGAGAAGGCTCTGCCGTTTGCAATGCCTAAAGACTATGCTCAACTAATCGACCAAGAGAGCGCTTCTGAAAAAGCGGGCTTAGCACTTCAGCGTGGCGGTTGGTGGTTTCCGATGGCAGGGATGGTGAGAGTTGGGGCTTATTGTCGTGCATTGATGTCGGCTTCAGGCGTGCCTTATCGAGGCAATACTGAAGTGCGTCGTTTGGAACCCACAGAGATCGGTTGGCGCTTGATTGGTGAATTTGGTGAAGTCATTGATGAGGCAAGCGATGTCGTCATTGCTTGCGCAGGAGACTCTGCTCGACTATTAGAGCCATATCAACACATGGCCATTGATGCGCTCAAAGGGCGCATTACGCTTTTGCGTGATACGGATCTTGAAGGGCTGCAAATTCCGGTTTCAGGCGAAGGCTACATTGTTCGCATGAAAGATGGTTATAGCGGTATTGGCGCGACTTATGAATTGCCGCAAAAGGGCCCTTGGACAGAAAATATGGCCCATGAGGCTAACCTTTCTAAGCTTGAAACGATTCTCAAAAATCCGACGCCTTGTGTAGTAACGGGAGCTTATTGTGGCGCGCGTGCCGTGGGTGCGGGGCGAGTACCGATTGTGGGCGGTGTTTGCAATGAAGCTCAATGGTTAGCCGTTGCCAGAGACAATGTCTCACGCGTGGATTATGAAAAAGGCCCTCTGATTCCGGGGCTTTGGGTGATGACCGCCATGGGTTCGCGCGGCGTGTCGATGTCGGCACTTTGCTCAGAGGTGTTGGCTTCTGAAATGACCGATGAAGCTATGATTTTAGATGCTCCAACGATCAAGGGGATCGGTGCCCGACGATTGATGCGCCAACGTATCAAAGAAGAGATTCTTGTGAGAAATTCTTAAATAGCAAAACAGGATCGCGAAGGATCCTGTTTCTCAATGGTACTTGCGTCAGAAAATTAATTCTTGCCGCAGCATTGTTTGTACTTCTTGCCAGAACCGCACGGGCACGGATCGTTACGACCGACCTTGGGTTCTTCTCGGCTAATCGGCTTATTCGGGCGATTAAGACGAGCGATTTCCAAAACGCCTTCCATCATGTTGACCATGGCTTCTTCCAAGTTCTTGAGTGGTGTCATCTTTTCGATTTCGGCACGAAGGGCTTGGTTTTGTTCATAATCTTCGTCTTCGGGATCGAGTTCCAAATGACGATGAATCTTGCAAAGGTTGGCTTCGATTGCATCGGTGACTTCCACTCGATCGGAGAATTGGCTCAATGCGGCGTAAAAACCCGTGGCCCAGGGAGCTAAAGCCACGATCCCTTCTTTGGTCAGGATCGGTTGTTCATCATCGTCTTCTAACGGGAAGATGATGGGGTTATAGAAGTGACGCTGAGCTTGGTAAGCAACGATTTCTTGGTAGCGTTGCATGATGAGTTGATGCACGGTTTCTGGCTCATCAACTTGGCTGTCTCGACCATCAATATCAAAGATGTACGGGTACCAACCCGATTCGTTTTCCAAAGCGGGGTTTAAGAGCGCGATGGCAGAGAGGTAGCCGTCAAGCATACTGACATCAAACGTATCAAAGTCTTCGGGCGTCGTGGCAAGCAATTCATCCAAACGATTGATATCTTCATCGTTTAAGGGGCGAAATTTTTGAACCATGGTGTTCAACCTTTTAAAGAAAACGCCACAAAAACGTGGCGTAATAAAAACAAAGGCCTTCTCAATTACTGAGCTGGTTTGTCCTCACTGCTCAGCGTGGTGTCACACAAAGCAATTAAATTGTCAATGTCCGAAGCCGTTTGATTCATCTTGGCAACTGCGCGATTGACTTCCTCAACCTCTTGGCGTTGGAGCAAGTTTTCATACGCAATACGAAGAGCGGCTAAAACAGCAACGGAGTCGGGAGAGAAAACACGACCGGGTTGGTGAATCTCTTGCATCTTTTTTTCGACCATGACAGCACAAGCCTTTAGGTTGGCTTCCTCTTCCGGGGCTACCGAGAGGCGGTAGTCACGTCCCATGATCGTCAAAGTTAAAGTGTTACGCGTGCTCATCGTCAAAGGCCCTTATTAGAACGTGGCCGACGGAGTTTCTTCGCTGGTGACGGTTTGTTGGGTCTTTTCAATAGAACGGATCAAAGCATCCAAGCGTTCGATTGCTTCTTGCGTTTCCGTCTTCGTCAAACCGGCTTCGTTTTCTTTTTGAATCAAAAGATTTTGCAATTCTTCATTTTGAGCACGAAGATCATTGACTTCTTGAATTAAGGCGCGAATGCGATCGGCTAAGAGTTCAAGCTTTTGTTGCATCTTTATTCAATCCTTAGAGTAGGGTGTGTGATGTTTAGCGAGCAGATTGCTCGATGTCTTTTTGAATTTGTTGATCTTGGTCGACCACGGTTACATCGTCACTACTGACAAATTCTGCACCCTCTTTATCCAAAATAATTTGGTCAGCGAGCGTTTCGCTCGGCATCGGGGTGAATTCATACTTTTGCAAACGTTCGTTTTCATCAAAGAAAACCGTTAAGCGACGGCGCTCCGGATCACCAAAGCGGGGATTTAAGTAATAGACATAGTCCCAACGGTTTTGATGGAACATATCACGCAACAAAGGAACGCCCAGTAAGAATTGCACTTGCAACTTCGTCATGCTGACGTGAAGTTGCTCGATCATTTCTTGAGTGACCAAATTGCCTTGTTGCATGTCAGGACGATAAGGATTAATCACGGAGGTGATGGCCTTACCGGGTTGCCACCATTCATTGAAGGCATTCCACTGATTTTCGATCGTTGAGCAACCGCTCAAACCGATCGTCATGACGCCAACAGTACCGAGCAAAAGACTTTTCTTAAGCATAGATTGAAACCAAGTCTGTTCATTAAAACATTAACCCTTCAATGATAAACTAATCGTTCTCTCTACGCCTATACTTACTGAACAATTTCGCACTTTCTGACAACTTCCAGAGGGCAAAATATTGTTTCAACAGGTAATATGAAGGTTTAGAAATCTTAATTTCGTTTTTTGAGGACATTGTGGTGAGTTTTGATCAGACCGAATTAAAAGACAAGGGGTTAAAGGTAACGGTACCGCGTTTGCGTATTTTGGAGCTTTTCCAAAAAGCAGCTGCCAGTGACAATCGTCATTTAACAGCGGATGATGTTTTCTCTATGCTCAAAGACGAGGGGGGCGATCCCGTCGGATTAGCGACCGTTTATCGAGTGCTCTCACAGTTTGAAGTTGCCGGTCTCATTCGCCGTCATCACTTTGATGTAGAAACGGCAAGCTACGAATTGGGTGAACCGGAGCATCATGACCATTTGGTTTGTGTGAAGTGCGGACACATTGAAGAGTTTGTAGACGTTGATATCGAACGCCGTCAGAAAGAAATTGCCAAGCGCTTTGGCTTTGAACTTCAACACCATACGCTTTGTCTGTACGGCATTTGTAAGGACTGTCAAAAGGCGGGCGATTAATGCATAAGAGACCTCAAATTGAGGTCTCAAATGTTTTTAAGCTTGGGCCAACTCCAAAAGTTCTTGTGCGTTGGCTCGTACCTTATCAGTAATTTCCTGACCACCCAGCATACGGGCAATTTCCTCAACGCGTTCGGCATTTGAAAGCGCCTCAACCTGACTAAAGGTCTTGCCTCCACGATCAGCTTTACTTACGTGGAGGTGTTGGTGACCGTAGCAGGCCACTTGAGGCTGGTGCGTGACGCACAAAACTTGGCGATCAAGCCCCAACGTTCTCAAAAGTTTCCCGACAACATCGGCCGTTGCACCACCAATACCGGAATCGACTTCGTCAAAAATCAATGTATCAACGGGCGTAGCGTGACTGGTGATCACTGAAATTGCCAAGCTGATGCGAGACAGTTCACCGCCTGAGGCCACTTTTGATAAAGAACGGGGAGCGACACCGGTGTGGCCTGCCACTAAAAATTCACAGCGTTCAAGACCGATGGCAGCCGGTTCACACGGCTGAAGTTGCACTTCAAAAACACCACCCTTCATCGAGAGCGATTGCATGGCTTCGGTGACTTTTTCTCCGAGCACCTTGGCACTTTTCTTTCTCAAAAGAGAGAGCGCTTTAGCGGTGCTTTCAAAAGCGGCTTTTGCACTTTGCTCCTTTTGAACCAACGCTTCAATATCAAGGCTTTGTTGCAAGGATTGAAGCTTTTCTTCGGTTTGTTGAAGCTTGTCGTACAAATCTTCGGGCAGAACGTGGAATTTGCGTGCTGCATTAAAAAAGAGGGAAACGCGAGCGTCGATCTCTTCAAAGCGACTTTCATCCAAGTCCGTGCGGTTGCGATAGCGGTCAAGCTCTCGAGCAGCGTCAGACACCAAGCCTTGGGCTTCGTAGAGCTGCTGAGCAATTTCACCCAAGCGTTCATCGTATTGTGACAAGCTCTCTAAGCGGGCTGCGTGATGCGAGAGAATGTCACATGCGCTTTCATCACCATCGACCAAACCTTCGGTGGCAGCTTCCAGTGCCTGAAGAATGTCGTGCGCGTTGCCTAAACGCTTGTGTTCGCTGTTGAGCTCTTCCCATTCGTTTTCCTTCGGATTGATTTGGGAGAGTTCTTCTTGCACCCAAGCTAAACGATCGGCTTCATCCGTTAATTTTTGGGCTCGCTCTTTGGCATCAATTAAAGTCGTTCGAGCCTCTTGCCAAGCTTCAAACGCTTCACGTGTGGCTTTAAGTTCTTTCGTATAACCGCCGAACGTATCCAACAAAAGCAATTGACCGGCAGGTTTCATTAAGGATTGATGGGCGTGTTGGCCATGGATGTCTAATAGCGCTTCACCAACGTCTTTGACTTGACCGGCGGTGACAGCAACGCCATTAATCCATGCACGAGATCGTCCGTTTTGATCAATGACACGGCGGATGATGACGTTGCGCTCAAGCATATCGTCTTCTGGCATGAGGGCCGCTTCTTGGAGAGTTCGGGCGACTTTGTCGTTAACCTCAAAAATCCCCGTTAAGTCCGTCTGCGTTGCGCCTTCACGGATAACACCCGTATCGGCTCGAGCGCCGAGAATAAACTGCAAAGCGTCAATTAAAATGGACTTCCCGGCACCGGTCTCACCGGTTAAAACCGTCAGGCCCTCGGAGAAGTCGAGCGCCAATTGATCCACGATAACAAAATCTTTAAGCGACAAATGCGTGAGCATAAAACGCCTTTCTAGTCCTTAATCGGTAAAGACAGGTTGTCCGAGGGCATACGATTCCAGTAGAGCTTTTGTCTCAAGGTATCGTAGTGATTGTGCTCGGTCGGGTGAAGCATGGTAAAGGCCCCAGCGATGGATTGCACGCGCAAAATATCGCCCGGTTGCATCGGATGAAAGTCTTGCATATCGCAGTAAGCGGAAGCCTCACGAGCTTCAATCAATTCAATATCAATGGCGCTTGTCGAGGGCAGCACAATCGGGCGGTTTGAGAGCGTGTGAGGCGCCACCGGTACCAACACCATGGCATTTAAAGACGGGTGAAGGATGGGGCCGCCCGCGGCCATTGCGTAGGCAGTTGACCCTGTTGCTGAGGCCACAATTAAACCATCGGCACGTTGCGTAGCCATGGGTTTACCATCCACCCAAACGTTAAATTCCACCATGGAGCCGGCACGACCGTGTGTAATACCGATGTCATTAATGGCGGTATGTTCCCAAAGAAGGGTGCCTTTCGCGTTATAGAGTTTGGCTTGAAGCATGGCACGGGTATCGGCTTGATACTCACCGTGCAAAAGCGGAGGCAAACCTTCTGCCATGCCTTCGAGTGTGAAATCGGTAATAAAGCCCAAGCGACCGGCGTTAATGGCAATGATGGGAAGCTTATATTTGGCCATGCGTCGGGCGATGCCGAGCGTGGTACCGTCGCCGCCGATAATGATGATGACATCGGCTTTGGTGCCTAATGTTTCAAGGTCCCAGCCTTGAGCTTGAGGCAAATGAGTGGCCGTACTTTCTTCAAGCAATACGTCAACACCTTCTTTTTGAAGAATGTCTAAAAGCATTTGCAAAGCATGCCCCATGGGTTCGGAGCGCTTGGCGAAAACGGCAGCGGTTTTAAATTTGATCATAATCCGAAAACGATAACAGAAAAAAAGCTACTCCGAAAGTGCTCGAAGTAGCTCGTTTTCAAAAATGGTTAATTTTCAAAATTAATCATTGATGTTGTCACCGATGGCCACAGAGTGGAAACCGGCATCGGCGTGAATCACTTCACCGGTGACGGCAGAGGCCATATCAGACAATAAGAATGCAGCCAAGTTGCCCACTTCTTCGGTCGTAACCGTGCGACGCAACGGAGCCGTTTCTTCCATGTGATGGAGCATCTTGCTAAAGCCTTGAATGCCCGAAGCGGCCAACGTCTTGATGGGGCCTGCAGAAATGGCGTTACAACGGATACCCTTAGGACCGACGGAGCTTGCGATATAGCGCGTGCTGGCTTCCAAAGCAGCCTTACAAAGACCCATGGTGTTGTAGTTCGGAACAACACGTTCGCCACCCAAGTAGGTGAGCGTCAAGAATGCGCCGTTACGGCCTTCCATTAAGGGCAATGCTGCACGAGCAATGGCCGGGAAGGAGTAAGCGGAAATGTCCATGGCGACCTTAAAGGCATCGCGCGTGCAACCTTCCAAGAAGTCGCCCGCAATGGCTTCGCGCGGAGCAAAACCGATGGAGTGAACCACACCGTCGATGCCGCCCCAAACTTCCTTCAATTGGGCAAAGCAGTCCGTGATTTGTTGATCATCGGAGACGTCCATACGGAAAACCAAGTTGCTGCCGAAGTCTGCGGCAAATTCCGTCACACGATCCTTAAAGCGTTCATTGGCATAGCTAAAAGCCAATTCAGCACCTTCGCGCTTGCAGCATTGAGCAATACCGTAAGCGATGGAACGGTTGGAGACGATACCGGTGATTAAAATCTTTTTACCTTGAAGAAAACCCATTTGAGGCCTCATAAATATGGTTAAGTTACAACTAATCCATTTTAATCAATTAAAACGCGGGCAACAATGCCCGCGTGTAACCGATTAATTCCAGATTAATGCGGAATGACCAAGCGTTGTCCAGGGACAAGCTCATGGCCGTTGAGGTCATTGGCATCTTTAATGGCGCTCACGCTTGTGCGCATACGCTGAGCAATCGTAAAGAGTGAGTCACCTTTTTTGACGCGATAAACACTATTTTGCAAGCGGCGACGTTGAACATCGGGCACCACCAGCGTTAATCGTTGGCCCACCTTAATGCGGTTCGATTTGAGCTTATTGGTGCGTCGAATGTCGTTAGCCGAAATTCGGAAGCGTTGTGCAATTATGGAGATTGAGTCGCCTTTTCGCACGCGGTAGGTGATGCGACGCTTGGAGGGCAACGGATCCAACTTCATTTGTTCTTTGGCTTGATCGGCAGAGATGTCCTCTTGAATACCGTGATTTTTTACAAGCAAAGAGCTTCCAGCCATCACGCGACGGTTTTTCGGAATCTTATTGGCAGCGCGCAACTCGTCTTCGGTCATGTGAAAGCGCTTGGCAACGCTCTTTAACGTGTCCTCAGACTTCATCTTGTAAGTCGACCAATTAGAAAGCGGCTTACCTGACGTTTGCCAATCCAAGAGGTTACTCACAAAGACATCGGCTTTATCCGCCGGGATGAGTAACGAGCGTTGATGTGCTCCCAAAACCACCGGGCGGTTAAAGCTAGGGTTTAAGAGTCGGAATTCTTCCAAGTCTGTTTCGGCTAACTGAGCGGCCGTTTCCAAATCCAAATCGCGGTTTTTGTTTACGCGAACAAAATACGGTTCGTTGGCAATATTGGGTAAGGTCAAGCCGTATTTTTGTGGTTCGGCAATGAGTTTTTTAATGGCCAAGAGTTTTGGCACATAACGCGCCGTCTCCGTTGGCAAATTAAGACTCATAAAATCGGTGTCAAGACCCTTGGCGGCATTATTTTGAATCGCACGACGGATGCTGCCTTCGCCCCAGTTGTAAGCAGCCAGTGCCAAATGCCAGTCACCAAATTGACCGTAAAGGGATTGCAAATAGTCCAGTGCCGCACGCGTGCTTTCGATGACATCTAAACGATCGTCGCGCCAGCTTGATTGACGCAAATCGAAGATGTCACCCGTCGAGGGTAAAAATTGCCAAAGACCTGCGGCTTGAGAGCGCGACAAGGCTTCGGGCTGAAAAGCACTTTCAACAAAGGGCAAAAGGGCAATTTCGGTGGGCATGCCACGACGTTGAGTTTCACTCACAATGTAGTAGAGATACATGCGTGAGCGAAAGGCCATTTTTTGCGTATAGGGGAGGCTGTGCGTGTAGAAATTCAGTTCCGGGTCGACCACCGAGTCGGGTAAATCATTTAAACAGAACCCCTTTCGGATGCTTGCCCAAACAGAGTCTTCAGGGGCAATACGAGAGTTTGCTGCTTCACGCAATTCAACAGCCAGAGCCAATTCATCTTCGATGGTAATGTTGCCCAAAAGGTCCACGTAATTGGACGCAATGGCCTGCGTGCCCAAAAAGACACCGGCGGCCACAATGAAGGCTCGGATTTTATTCACTTGAAGTGCTCTCGATATTGAGGATTATTCGGTAACTGTTTGTCCTGAAACAATCGTACGAAGGCCATCGGCATCGACAATTTGAACGTGCTTTTGGTTCACAACAATCAAATTATCGTGCGAGAAGCGTGACAGTACGCGACTGACCGTTTCAAGCTTGAGGCCCAAATACGAACCGATTTCGGCACGCGTCATACGAAGCACAAACTCCGTGCGCGAATAACCTCGGGATTCAAAACGCTGTGCGAGATTTAAAAGGAAAGCTGCAAGGCGTTCCTCAGCGTGCATGGAACCTAATAAGAGCATAAGACCGTGTTGACGCACGATCTCACGAGAGAGAGTTTTTTGAAAGTGTTCGCTGTACTCAGGGATTTCATCACAAGCGGCCAAGATGCGTTCGTAAGGAATCACACAGACTTCGGTGTCCTCTAAAGCGACAACGTCGCACGAATGCACTTCATTGGCAATGCCGTCCAAGCCGATCAATTCGCCGGCCATGTGAAAGTTCGTAACTTGTTCACGGCCGTCGCTGCTCATGACGGAGCTTTTGAGAAAGCCTAAGCGGATAGCGTAAATAAATTCGAAACGGTCGCCGGCACTAAAAAGAGGCTCACCGCGACGAATGCGTTTGCGGTTGGAGACCAAATCTTCCAATCGATCAATTTCTTTGAGTGAGAGGCCTAAAGGAACACAGTGCTCACGCAAATTGCAATGAGTACAACTCACTCTTAAGGATGTAGCTGCAACAATAGGAGAAGAAATGGTTGACATCTTATAAGCACAAGCCGGTAAATCACTTAATTGTCAAATGAATTTTGCAAGTAGCCAAATGTTTTTATTAAAGTTTTTGACCTAAAGTGATGCAAAATAAAGACAAGTACATTTTTATCTTTTGATTTTAATCAAAAGTTATGAGCGAAATAATAACAGAACTTTCGTTCAAATCAAATGTTTGAACTTGTATTAACGTTTTTCTGAGAAAAAGACTTCCCAATAATTTCGCAAGAAAGCGCCAAACATACTAAAATTCATGAATTCGCCTATGAGTAATTATGAATGTCTTTTGGGGCGATTTCCGTTAATTAACTAAAGAGAATTTATATGGAAACTTCGCAAATCCGCGAGACCTTTTTGAAGTTCTTCGAAAGTAAAGGTCATACGATTGTGCATTCCAGCCCGGTGGTGCCGGGCAACGATCCTACGTTGCTTTTCACCAATGCTGGTATGAACCAATTTAAAGATGTGTTTTTAGGTTTTGATAAGCGCCCCTATACGCGCGCAACAACCTCTCAAAAGTGCATCCGCGCCGGTGGTAAGCACAACGACTTGGATAACGTCGGTTACACGGCCCGTCACCACACGTTCTTTGAAATGTTGGGTAACTTCAGCTTCGGTGACTACTTCAAGCGTGACGCTATTAAGAATGCTTGGGAATTGTTGACGAAGCATTTTAATTTGCCTGCTGAAAAGCTTTGGGTGACCGTTTACGCAGAAGACGATGAAGCCTACGATATCTGGAATAAGGAAGTGGGTGTCCCGGCGGAACGTATCGTTCGCATTGGCGACAACAAGGGCGCTCGCTACATGTCCGACAATTTCTGGATGATGGGTGACACGGGTCCTTGTGGTCCTTGCTCTGAAATTTTCTATGACCACGGTGAAGAAGTTCAAGG
This sequence comes from uncultured Sutterella sp., assembly GCA_905206345.1. Classification (GTDB taxonomy): domain Bacteria; phylum Pseudomonadota; class Gammaproteobacteria; order Burkholderiales; family Burkholderiaceae_F; genus Aphodousia. The sequence continues at coordinate 15,791 of CAJLGW010000015.1, forward strand.
TGGTCCTCCGGGAAGCCCTGAAGAAGACGGTGACCGTTACATCGAAATCTGGAACCTCGTGTTCATGCAATTTAACCGTGATGAACAAGGTGTGATGCACAAGTTGCCCAAACCCTCTGTTGATACTGGTATGGGTTTGGAACGTATCTCTGCCGTGTTGCAACACGTTCACAGTAACTACGAAATCGACCTCTTTAAGAATTTGTTGGCCGCTGTTAAGGCCGGTGTGGAAGCCGCCGGTGCTACGGATGTGGATCCGATGTCTCCGTCTTTGCGCGTGATCGCAGACCATATTCGTGCTTGCGCGTTCTCTGTGGCCGATGGCATTGTGCCGGGTAACGAAGGTCGTGCCTATGTGTTGCGTCGCATCTGCCGTCGCGCAATCCGCCACGGCTACAAGTTGGGCGCACGCGATCAATTCTTTGCGAAGTTGGTCAATGCCGTTGCCGCTGAAATGGGTGACGCTTATCCTGAAGTGAAGAATCCGAAGATTGAGCAAATTTTGGCTAAGGAAGAACAACGCTTCCGCCAAACGTTGGCTCAAGGCATGGAAATGTTGGAAAAGGCCATCGCTGAAACGAAGGATGGCGTCTTGGATGGCAAGCTTGCCTTTAAGCTTCACGATACGTACGGTTTCCCGGTTGACTTGACCGCTGACGTTTGCCGTGAACGCAATTTGACGGTGGACATGCAAGGCTTTGACGCTGCTATGCAAGAGCAACGCAACATGGCTCGTGCCAGCGCTAAATTTAAGATGGCCGCCGGTTTGGAATATAGCGGTGCCGATACGACCTTTACGGGTTACGAACACGAAGCTGAAGACGGTGTGTCTGTTTTGGCACTTTACTTGGACGGCGAACCTGTTGAAGAGTTGCCCGCTGGTGCTGAAGGTGTGATCGTTTTGGATACGACGCCGTTTTACGCTGAAAGCGGTGGTCAAGTGGGTGACACCGGTGTGATGAAGAATGACACCACGGTGGCTCGCGTGATCGATACGCAAAAGATTAAGGCCAAGGTTTTCGGTCATCAAGTGCATATTGAAGAAGGTTCCGTGCACGTGGGCGATAAGTTCTCTGTCAAGATCGACAGCGAACGTCGTGCTATGACGCGTTTGAACCACTCTGCTGCTCACTTGATGCAATCGGCTTTGCGCAAAGTTTTGGGCGAACACGTTTTACAACGTGGCTCTTGGGTGGGCCCCGATGTTTGCCACTTTGACTTCACGCACAATGAAGCCATGACGGTTGAACAAATCCAAGAAGTGGAAGATATCGTCAATCGTGAAATTTTGGCCAACACGGCCGTCAAGTGCGAAGTGATGCCGATCGAAGAAGCCAAGAAGTCCGGTGCTTTGATGCTCTTTGGTGAAAAGTATGGCGAAACGGTTCGTGTTTTGACGATCGGTTCTTCCATTGAATTCTGCGGTGGTACGCACGTGGCTCGCACGGGTGACATCGGTAGCTTCAAGGTCTTGAGCGAAGGTGGTATCGCTGCCGGTATCCGTCGTATCGAAATGACGACCGGTATGAACGTTGTTGCTTTGACGCGAAAGCAAGAAGCCACGATTAAGGATGCCGCTCGCGTCTTGAAGACTCCGGTTGACTTGGTGGTCAATAAGGCTGAAACGGTTTTCGAAACGGTGAAGTCTCTTGAAAAGCAAATCACGCAATTAAAGACCAAGTTGGCAACGGCTGCCGCTGCCGAATTGGTGAACTCTGCTAAGGAAATGGATGGCTACAAGTTGGTTGTTAGCCGTGCCGACACCGATGCAAAGAGCTTGCGTGGTATGGCTGAAACGTTGCGCGACAAGTTGGGTACTGCTGTGGTGGTGCTTGCTTGCGAAAACGACGGCAAGGTTCAAGTCGTGGCTGCTGTTTCCAAGTCTTTGATTGCTCGCATGAAGGCCGGTGAAATCGTTTCTCATGTTGCTCAAGTCTTGGGCGGCAAGGGTGGCGGCAAGCCTGATCTTGCGATGGCCGGTGCTTCTGACGCTACGCATTTAGGCGAAGCGTTGGCCGGCGTCGAAGCTTTCCTTCAAGGTAAGTAAGATGCGCTTTGATAAGCAAATCGACACTCGGGGCACCAAGTGCCCCATGCCGGTTCTTAAAACAAAAAAGGCCCTTGCGGATATGCAAACCGATGAAGTGCTTTGCGTGTTAGCAACGGACCCGGCAAGCGTTGCCGATATTGCGCAATTTGCTTCTCAAACCGGGCACAAAATGCTCGCTCAAGAGACGCAAGACAATGGTGAAATTCATCACTATATTGCACACAAATAGCTTGTTTTAAGTTCTGAAAAAATGCTCACTCAACGTTAGAAATTGGGTGAGCATTTTCTTTGCATGCAAGGAGCTATTTTGAGAGTGTAAAGATTTGATTAAACCTCAAAATTGACTAAATGTAGTTGACGGGGACGGGACCACGATTGGGAACTCTTACCGCATGCAATGTTTTCTTTCCAAAGCAGATAGCACACCAAACGGTTTCCTCGTCTTTGACATCTAAAAATTGACGAACGATTTGGGATTCAGCAGCCTTCGTTGCGTAACCGGCAAAACAGCATCCGATGTCATGCGCTTCGCACGCCAAATTAAAGTACGTCAAAGCAATACCCGTATCCACAGGCCCCCAAACGTGATTGGTGGGACCAACAACAAAAGCTATGTGTGGAGCGCCACGCAAGATGACATCTTTGCCGTTGCTAAATCTTTCCAAAATGGAGTCAATCGCATACCGTTTTCCGTAGACGGGGTGTTGACGAGCCTCTTTGTCAAACCATTGAGCAATGAGTTCAGTCAGCGCTTTCGTTTTTTCGGGCGACTTCAAAACAATCCAACGCAATTTCCGGTTATTGCCACCCGAAGGGGCGTAGTTTGCGGTTTCCAAAATTGCCGTCATAATATTCTTATCAACCGGTGCTGATTGAAAATTTCGATAAGAGCGACGAGACTGCAAAAAGCGAAGAAGATCTTCTGTTTTTGAAGGATCGAAAGAAAAAGCTTTTGGCATCTCAAAATGTTCTGAAAGATGTTGCGAAGCACATCCTTGAGGACAATAGGCAACGCATTGTCCACAATCATTGCAACGCTTGGAAGCTTCTTCGGTCATGGTGGGAAGACCCTTAACCATTCGAATCAACCCTTTTGGACAGACTTGAGAGCAGATACTGCAATGGACGCATTGACTTGAATCGGTATGAAACTTGGGACTCATCTTGCTTTCCTTGGATTTTCTGACATTTTTCAGTGTACCTTTTGTCGGAATTTGAGGTTACAAAAAAGGCCTCTCAGATATCTGAGAGGCCTCAAGGAGAAGCAAACTTTTTCTATTTATCCGGGATTAGGCAACCTTAGCGTCGTCAGTGCGAACACGGTTAGCAACCATACCCCAGAAAGTCCAACCGAGGAACGTGGCGATGGAACCCCAGAACACTTCAAAGTAGCCCGTAGAAATCAAGGCGTAGAAGCTGTAAACGGCACCAATGAGAGCAACGAACGTGTACAAGCGAGCTTGGGACGGGTTCACGCGAGCTTCGCGCATGATCACACCAACAGCAGCCATGGACAAGATGTACGGCATGATGTTGGTCACAACGGCCAAGTCAACGAGCATGTTGAATTGCTTGAACAATTCAGGGCTGATCGTCATCAAGCAGAAGCCCGTTTGGATCGTGGTGATGATGATCATACCGGCGATCGGAGCGCTGTACTTGTTAACACGAGAGAAGACCTTCGGGAACAAACCGTCAACGGCGGATTGTTGGAAGACCTTAGCAATTGTAAATTGCCAACCCAACGTAGAACCGGCGCAGGACAAGACGAGCAAGCCCATCACAACCTTACCGACTTCAGGCGTAAACATTTGAGCAAAGACCAAGCCGAACGGAGCATTCGTAGCCACCAAGTCAGCATTCGGAACGATACCGGCGATGATGTTCGTAGAGACGATGTAAATGATAGCCACGCCAATCGTAGCAGCCATCACAGCGATCGGCACATTCTTTTCAGGATTGTCGATAGCGTCACTGTTAGCACAAGCACTTTCCAAACCTAAGAAGGCCCACAACGTCATGGAGATGGAAGCACCGACAGCACTAAAGAAGGGCTTGTCATGCGGGTTCCAGCTGGCGACGTAGAGTTGCGGATCAAACCAGAACCAGCCGATCACAGAAAGGATCAACACAGGGGTAATCACACACCACACGGCTACAGAGCTTAATTTACCGGTAATGCTGGCGCCCATGAAGTTGGAAGCTGTACAGACCCAGAGCACAACGATGGTGGCAATACAAACTTGAAGCGGGGAGAGTTCCACATCAAAAAGTGTGGCACCGTAACCCACGCAGGTAATAGCAATAGCGATGTTGGCAAACAACAAGGACACACCGTAGGTGTAGTTGGCCATGAAGTTACCGGACTTGCCAAAAGCGTATTCGGAATAACCACCCATACCCGGGCGCTTACTGAACATACCGCATTTGGCAAATGCGTAAGCTAAGCACAAGGAGCCTAAAGCGGTGACCACCCATGAAAGGATGGAGATGGTGCCGACTTCAGCAAGCTTGGTCGGTAACATCACAATACCGGAACCCATCATGTTAATGGCGGTCAAGAGCGTTAATTCAAAAACGCTCATTTTTGCACGAGATGAAGACATAAAAACTCCGATCTGAGTCAAAAGGCGATTGGAGAGGTGTCGCTCTTTTGACTCGACAGTATTATTAAAAGTTAGTTATAGGGATTAGTGTTGTTCTTTCAACACGTAGCCGTAAGCACGCTTGCGACCGTCTTCATCCAATTGGATGTAGACGCCTTGAAGTTCTGGAGAGAAGCCCGGCATACGGTTAATACCTTCTTCAAGGGCCAAGAAGTACTTGAGCACGGAACCGCCCCAGACTTCGCCCGGTACGCAGCAAAGCACGCCCGGAGGATAGGGGAGAGCACCTTCAACAGCGATACGGCCTTCTGCCTTTTCGAGCGGAACGAGGTCAACGTGACCACGGATGAACTCGAAGTGAGCTTCTTGCGGTTGCATAGCCATCTTCGGGAAGTGAGCCTTACGGAACATTTCCTTTTGAAGTTGCTTGACGTTACGGCTCTTATAGAAGTCGTGCATTTCTTGGCACAACTGACGGATCGTGTAACCACGATAACGATCAATGTTGGCTTCGTAGATGCTCGGGAGCACTTCTGCGAGCGGAGCGTCACGGTCTAAGAGTTCTTCGAAACGCTTGATTTGCGAAACGAGATGGTTCATCTTGGCCGTATCTTCTGCGGGCGTCATCAAGAAAAGGATGGAGTTCAAGTCACACTTTTCCGGAACGATGTTATTTTCACGCAAGAAGTTAGCCAAAATCGTAGCGGGAACACCGAAGTCATCGTATTCGCCCGTTTCGGCCTTAATACCCGGCGTCGTCAACAAGAACTTGCACGGGTCGACGAAGTATTGATGTTCGCCGTAGCCTTCAAAGGCGTGCCACTTTTCACCAGGCTTGAAGTCAAAGAACTTCAAGTCGTTGGCCATTTCTTCGGTGTCAAAGCTTTCCCAAGGACGACCGTCAACAACCGGCGGAACGAACGGACGGATGTGGTGGCAGTTCTTGATCAAAGCCTTACGAGCTTCAATACCAACCTTCACGCAGTCGAGCCACAAATCGCGACCCAATTGACCTTCGTGCATCTTGGCATTGACGTCCAATGCGGCAAAGAGGGGATAGAAGGGGCTCGTAGAGGCGTGCATCATGAAAGCGTTGTTTAAGCGCTTGTGCGGGCAGTAGCGATCTTGACCCTTGATGTGGCTATCCTTCTTATGGATTTGACTGGTTTGGGAGAAACCAGCTTGTTGCTTGTGAACAGATTGCGTTACCAAGATACCCGGATCTTCAGGACCCAAGTCCAAAAGCAACGGAGAGCAATCCTTCATCATCGGGATGAACTGTTCGTAGCCGACCCATGCAGAGTCAAAGAGGATGTAGTCACACAAGTGGCCGATGCTATCGACGACTTGACGAGCATTGTAAATCGTACCGTCATAGGTACCGAGCTGAATCACAGCCAAACGGAAGGGGCGCTTTTGGTCGGCCTTTTCAGGGCAGACTTCTTTGACCAAACCACGGAGATAGTCTTCGTTGAAGCAATGGGCATCGATACCACCGATGAAGCCGTAGGGATTACGGGCCGTTTCGAGATAGATCGGGGTAGCACCAGCTTGCAAGAGAGCACCGTGGTGGTTGGATTTGTGGTTATTTCGGTCAAAGAGAACCAAATCGCCGGGGGCTAGAAGGGCATTTAAAACAACTTTGTTCGAAGCAGACGTACCGTTCAAAACGAAATACGTTTTGTCTGCGTTATAGATCTTGGCGGCAGCTTGTTGAGCAGCACACGGAGCACCTTCGTGAATCAAAAGGTCGCCCATGGAGACGTCGGCATTGCACAAGTCAGAGCGGAAAACCGATTCGCCAAAGAATTCATAGAAAGCACGGCCAGCGGGGTGACGGCGGAAGAAAGCACCACCTTGATGCCCCGGGCAGTCGAATTGGGAGTTACCGTTTTGAACGTATTGTTCAAGGCTACCGAAGAAGGGCGGGAGAACCGCATCTTCGTACTTCGTTGCGGCGCAGTCGACTTGACGGCCATAGAAAGCCTTGTTGGTCGGATTGGTGTCGATAACACCGTGGAGACGACCAACGGGCAAATCTTCTTTTGCTTCGCTCACAGCGAAAACCGGAAGGTTGAAGTGCTTGGCTTCAACAGCTTCTAGCTTACCAGCAGCGATGTCTTCAGCAGACATGACGATCGCAGAAACTTCCGTCAAGTCAGCATGATCTAAACAGACCGTTTCACGAACGGAATCAAAAGCAGATTCAACACCGGCGCTAACCGCAATTTTAAGTTGTTTCATAGGTATACCTTTATTTTGTGCGCAAAAAGGCGCACTTGTTCCTTGAATTAGGGTTCTTCAAGTAGGGTTGGTAAATTATTTAGGCAATAAAACACCACGCCCTGCATAGGGAATACAAATTCAGTTAAAGTGAAATTTTGGATTTTTGAATTTCGTCTAAGCGGGGAGCTTAATAGAAATTCGGAGTTGTGCCGTCTAAAATAAAAAACGGCGAGCAACAAACTTAGGAAGCGTTTGCTGAGGCGGAGGAAAGCGATGGAAGCTAAAGCAAGAACGACAAACGAAACACATAATGTGACGTATGCGTCTTATGACGCTATTTTGTACGTAGGCATTAACATGCATTTGAATTCTCCTAAGGGACTAGCGAATCATCGCACTTATTTGCTCTGGTCTTTTTAGGGATCTTGAACTCTAATTTCTCTAGGGAGTTTTTAGTTTTGGTGAGAGATTGAGTTCTTATTTTTTATCTCTTAGAGACCGAACGCATATCAGTATTACACTATTTTCAAAATAACGCAATATACTTAGACATATGTTTTTTGTAACAGACTTGCCAAGATGAGAAAAAGCCTCAATCGCCTATGTATCAGGGGATTGAGGCTTTTTGTGCAATAGGCTTAACTCTAAGGTGTTACAAATTTTCGATAGGGATATCACCGTAAATGTCACACCACATGGGCCAAATTGTGCTGTAAGCCAAGGTTGTCAAAGCCAGGGCTGCAGGCACAATGATAAACATGGAGACATCGTGCAAACGCAAGGTATCCAGTAAGAAAATCAGCGCAAAAGAACTCACCATGGTGATGATGCCGATGATGATTAATAGCACCAAAATGGCAAGCCAATTTCGAAGACAACCGAAGAACGAATAAAACACCGCTTTGGTCACCGTCATGTTTTTCCAAGCGATTAACGCAGGAGCAAACCATGTAGCCATTTGGCCCAGCGTGTAGAGCACCAACGTGATCACAATCGCTGTGTAGGGGAGGTTGGCAAAGACGGAATCCCATACCAAACGACCGTCTTGGATTTGCCACTTCGCAATTTCATCCATGGCCGTTAATGCGTAGGCAAAATTAGCTGCCACCAAAAAGCCCCCGTAGACGAGGCCCACGCGGAAAAGTCGCATGCGTTGAGAGGGCTCTTTGAAAAGGGCAACGAGAATTTGGTAAGTGGGTTGACGATTTTCTTCTGCGTCTTTGGTGGCGTTAATGACCAACATCGTGCCAAAAGGCATGAAAAGGGCTGCAATCACCAAACCGATGAAGGGCAGTGATGTCAAAACCGACATCATGAAAACGTAAAAAATCACAATGCTCGCCAAACCAAACGGGGCCTGGCGTAAAGCGAAGGCCCCGCGTTTAATCCATTGAATGGGCGAGGAAACTGCAGCAATATGTCCTTGCATGAATTAGAACCCGAAGTTAATAAATTTTGGCGTACCTAACGTGCCTTTACGTTGACCGGCATCCACAGGAGATGGACGATCGGCTTTGTTTTCCACCGAGTACGGAATATGGGTGGAACCCGGCGTGACCACGTATTCGGTGACGCGATTATTTTGGTCGCGAACCGTTTCGATTTCCGTGCTAGAGCTTTCCGGTTTGGTGTACTTACCAGCAGCGCGATCCTTGCGGGCCTTTGCGTAGTCTTCACTCGTAGGCGCTAAATTCGGATTGGGTTCTGCATACGTTTTTGCCTTTTCTTGCATACGTTCATAACCCGTTGTTTGACGGCCTTGTGAGTCTTTGCTCGTCAAGCTTTTTTGTGACAGTTGCGGGGGTGTTAAGTCACTTTGGGAGGTACTGGGTGCAGCGTACACCGATTGGCATAAAGCCAGTCCTAAAGCAGAGGCAATGATAAGTGTTTTTTTCATAATCATTCTCGATTAACAATGTGTGTCTATCTGCTTTGATTATAACGAAGCCAAAGGGTCTGACAGGAATATTTAAAGTAAGTATGCGTTAACACAAAAACAAAATTGAGAGCCGTAATTTCAGCTTGGCTATACCGTTCTGAAGTCGTTTCAAGCGTTTTCTTTTTGAGGTTTTTGATGATCATTCGTGAGGAAAAGCCATCCGACCATGTGGCAGTCTTTGAATGAATTCAAGAGGCGTTTTTGGGTGCCCAGCACAGTGATGGTACCGAGCAAAATTTGGTGGAAAATCTTCGAAAGGGAAGGTCATTTGTTGCCGAATTATCGTTGGTTGCCGAAGAAAACGATGAGATTGTGGGCCATGTGCTTTTTACCGAAGGAAAGGTTGGAGAGGCCCCTGTCGGTCATCAATCCAAGGGAATAGGCAAAGCGCTAGTCAAGCGAGGACACGAAATCGCTAGGGCTTTGGGCTACGGTTACGCTTTTGTGTTGGGTAGTGAGCACTATTACCCGAAGTTTGAATTGAGGCGCCCGAAGGCTTTCCTGATATCAATTTTATAGAAACAGCCGTAAAACCATCGATCGATGGATAAAAGGCGCGAATCCGAAGGATTTGTCAGATATTGCGTTTTAGAAAAATTTCATTTAGAAGTATTGGATTTAAATGACATGATTTGATAGAATCAATTCGCGATCTTAAAAATCTATCGATATCGACTCTATCCTAACGCTGTTGAGCAAAACAAACTTGCTCAACATTTTGGCTGCGCTC
>CAJLGW010000016.1 GCA_905206345.1 uncultured Sutterella sp.
TTTTTTATATGTTTAAAAATTTCATCTGCAAAATTATTTTGGACAGTAGTGGTTTTTAAGATTGAAGAGTAACTTGTTGGTGAAAACAGTGAAAAAATGCTTGCAATCCATAGGGTTAATCAGTACAATAGCGTTTTTTCTGTCCTTGCCGCACTAGAAATAGACGCTCTAGGTGGCTTTTTCCGTAAGGAGACAATTCCAATGCGTCACTATGAAATTTGCTTTATTGTGCACCCGGATCAAAGCGAGCAAGTGCCCGCCATGATCGAACGCTACGAGACGCTCGTCGCCGAACAAGGCGGTACGATGCATCGTGTGGAAGACTGGGGCCGTCGTCCTTTGGCTTATCCGATCGAAAAGTTGGTTAAGGCTCACTATGTTCTCATGAACGTTGAATGCACGCATGAAACGCTCGCTGAGATCGAAAACGGTTTCCGCTTCAATGATGCCGTGTTGCGTCACTTGACGATCAAGATGAAGAAGGCTGAAACCGCTGCTTCCCCGATGATGCGAATCGTCGAAAAGGAAGAGCAAAAGAAGGCCGCTAGCGAAGCTGCTCAAGCTCAACAAGCTGAAGTCGCCGCTGCTTAATTGATTAACCAATTCATATTGTCTGAAAGCTTTTAAAACGTTGTGAATACGATTCATTTAAACGGTGAATTGACACAGAAGTCCCAGATGCGTTATACGCTGGCGGGATTACCGGTTTTAGAAGTTGTTTTTCATCACATGAGTGTGGTGAACGAAGCTGGAATTGAACGAAAATTAGAGTTCGACTTTTCAGCAAAAGCTTGCGGAGACATCGCACTGTCTCTTGAAAAAGAACCCTTAGGTTCGGTTTTTGAGATTGGCGCTTTCATCGCTCCCAGGAGCATTCGAAGCAGACAATTGATCGTACATATTACGCAATACTCACAAGGAGTTTAAAAATGGCTTTTGGTGCAAAAGGCAAGGGTAAGCCCCGCCGTGGCAACCAACAAAACGCGCTCTTTAAGCGCAAGAAGTTCTGCCGTTTCACGGCTGAGAACGTCGAAATGATCGACTACAAGGATGTTGACACGCTCCGCGACTTCATCCAAGAAAACGGTAAGATTATGCCGGCTCGTTTGACGGGCACGAAGGCTCACTATCAACGTCAACTTGATACCGCCATCAAGCGCGCTCGCTTCTTGGCCTTGTTGCCGTACACGGATAACCAATAATCGAGGGAGTCATTCAAATGCAAGTTATTCTTCTTGAAAAGATCACTCACCTCGGTGACTTGGGCGACATCGTCAAGGTTAAGGACGGTTACGCTCGCAACTTCTTGATCCCGACCAAGCGTGCTAAGCGTGCTACGCAAGCTGCTATCGCTGAATTCGAAGCTCGCCGCGCCGAATTGGAAAAGGCTCAAGCTGAACGTGTGGCTGCTGCTGAAGCTGTTGCTGCCAAGATGAACGGCATCGCCGTTGAAATCACCAGCAAGGCTGGTGTCGATGGCCGTCTCTTCGGTTCTGTGACCAACGCTGACGTTGCTGAAGCTCTCCAAGCTCAAGGCTTCGAAATCAAGAAGTCTCAAGTTCGCACCCCGATGGGCGCCATCAAGGCTGTTGGCGAATACACGCTCACGATCGGTTTGTTGACGGACATCACCGCCGACATCACGGTTAAGGTTGTGGCTGAAGCCTAATTAAAAACTGCTGAATTTTTAATTCAAACAGTTCAATCGGTCTAGATCGTTAAGATTTAGACCGATTTTTCATTTTTTGTGACATATCTTGACGCAGAACTCGATCGGGTCTCTGCTAAAATTTTTATTTTCCACAAACAAACTTAGAGCATCAAGATGGCTGAAGAACAAAAATCGGATTTAGTAAGACTGCCACCGCATTCGACCGAAGCCGAGCAAGGCTTATTGGGGAGCCTGTTAATCGATAACCGGGTCTTTGACTTGGTTAACGACGTTGTGAAGGCAGAGGACTTCTATCGCGGTGACCATCGCCGTATCTACGAACACATTTCTCAATTGATTGCTAATGGCCGTCCGGCAGACGTTTTGACGGTTCATGATTCGATGAGTTCTGTCGGTCTCGGACAAGAGGGCACGAAGAGCTTTTTAAACTCTTTGGCAATGAATACGCCCAACTCCGCTAACGCTCGTCGCTACGCGGAAATTGTGCGTGACCGCAGTGTTTTGCGTGCTTTGGTTAATGCCGGTTCCGAAATTGTTGATTCTGCCTTGGATACGAAGGGTTTAGAGACCAAAGACATTTTGGATAAGGCTGAGAGCCGAATCTTCAGTATCAGCGAAGATGCTCAAGTGGCAGGTCAAGGTTTAAAACCCGCTAAAGGCGCTTTGATGAACGTGAGCGAGCAGGTTCAAAAACTCTATAAGAGTAAGAGCCATACCGCTGTTACCGGTGTTCCCACGGGCTTTAATGACTTGGATAGCTTAACCAAGGGGTTGCATCCCGGCGAATTGATCGTTGTGGCCGGTCGTCCTGCCATGGGTAAAACGACGTTTGCCATGAATATCGCCGAGCACGTAGCGATGCGAGCCGGTCTTCCGGTTGCCGTCTTCTCAATGGAAATGCCGGCAGAACAATTGGCCATGCGTTTGATCAGTTCTTATCAACGCATTAAGTTGGAGCACTTGCGTAGCGGCCGTTTGGAAGGTGATGAATTCCAAAAGATGAGCGTTGCAGTAACCGATATTGCCAACTCTCATAATGTCTTTATCGATGACTCGTCCGGTCTGACGATTTCGGACGTTCGTTCTCGTGCTCGTCGCTTGACGCGTGAAGTCAAGCAATTAGGTTTGATTGTGATCGACTACATACAATTGATGAGCGGTACGGGCCGAGGTGAAAACCGCGCTCAAGAAATTTCTGATATTTCTCGCGGTTTGAAGCTCTTGGCTAAAGAATTGAATTGCCCGATCATCGGTCTTTCTCAGTTAAATCGTAGTTTGGAACAACGTCCAGATAAGCGCCCGATGATGAGCGACTTGCGTGAATCCGGTTCTATCGAACAGGACGCTGACGTGATTATTTTCCTTTACCGTGAAGTCGTTTATAACCAAGACCTAAAGGGCACGGACGAAGAGCGTAACGCTGAAGCTATTATTCGTAAGCAACGTAACGGTCCGACAGGGACGGTGGATTTAGTCTTCTTCGGTGAATACACGCACTTTAAGAACGCCTCAAGGAATAGCGGATATGCTTGATGAAGCGTTGGCTGACCTTGTTACAGGTGTTCCAACGGGTTTTTGTGACTTGGATCGTTTAACGAAGGGATTCCAACTAGGGGAGTTGATTGTTGTCGCAGGACGTCCTGAGATGGGTAAAACGTCTTTTGCCGTGACGATTGCAGGCCATGTGGCGATGCAAGTTGGTCTTCCGGTTGCCGTTTTCTCAATGGAAATGCCCGCGGAGCAATGGGGCATGCGTTTAATGAGTTCGACTCAACGTATTAAGTTGGATCATTTGCGTAACGGTTGTTTAGAAGGCGATGAATTAAAAAAACAGACAGCCTTCGTTTCCGAATTTTCCAGTTCTCGTAAAGTTTTTGTCGATGATTCGTCAGGTCTAACAATTACAGATATTTGCTCTCGTGCCCGTCAGTATGCGAAAGAAGCCAAACAATTGAGTTTGATCGTTATTGACTATCTGCAATTGATGAGTGCCACAGGCAAATACGGAGATCGCTTCAAAGAAATTGAAGCAATCTCTTGTGGTTTGAAGTCGTTAGCGAAGGAATTGAATTGTCCGATCCTTTGTCTGTATCAAATACCCAATAGTTTAGAAAAGCGCACTGATAAACATCCGATAATAAGTGACTTACACAAATTTCTTGAACAAAATGCTGACCTAGTTCTTTTCCTTTTCCGTGAGGTTGTTTATAACCAAGATTTGAAAGGAACAGATAAGGAGCACGATGTTGAAGTTATTATTGCCAAGCAAAGTAACGGTTTGACTGAGAAGGTGAACTTGGTCTTTTTCGGGGATTGTTCTCGATTTATGAATTCAACAAGGATTAATTGATATGCTCGATGCATTGATTACATACGGTGCCTATGCACTGGCCTTTGTTTTGATTTTGGTAGGCTTAGGTGGCACGGTTGTGCCGGCCTTGCCCGGTATCCCCATGATTTTTGGCGGTGCTTGGCTAATTGCTCATATGGAAGGGTACCAATACTTTGGTGTCGGTACGTTAATCGCTCTTGGTGTTTTAACGGTGATTTCCATTGCCATTGACTGGGTGAGTCAGACCATGGGTGCTCAGAAGGCTGGCGCCACGAAAATGGGCCTCACCGGCGCCTTTTTAGGAACGATCGTGGGGATCCCCTTTGGTCTCATCGGGATTTTCTTATTTCCTGTGATCGGTGCCTTCGTGGGTGAAATGATCGGTCATCGTGACATGCGTTTAGCCAGCAAGGTTTCTTGGGCCACGTGGGTCGGCATGATTGCTGGGATTGCAGCGAAGGTCGCTATCGCTTTCATCATGATCGGCATTATGTTGGTGATGCGCTTCGCTTTTTAAAAAATTCTTTCGACCAAAACAAAAGACTGAGTTTCGAATTTGAACTCAGTCTTTTTGTTTTGGTAGCCGCTAACCTTCTTTTAAGCGTTGTGTTAAACCGCTCGCACGCTGAGTTTTGGTCGAGCAGGCTTTAGCAACCGATTGGGGATTGGCATAAAGTTTCACTTCCTTTTTGGCACGAGTCACGCCGGTATAGAGGAGCTCTCGAGTCGAAAGCGAGGAGTCCGGGTCATTGGATAGCAACACAGCTACGTGGTCATATTGCGAACCTTGCGATTGGTGAATCGTTAACGCATAAGCAGTATCGTGTTCGGGTAAAAGACCGGCGGGACGGAATTCTTCGCGATCACCGAAAAAGACTTCGTAGCGCGACCAGTCGTCATCCATCGGTAAAACAATGCCGACGTCACCATTGAAGATATCCAAAGGGGCGTAGTTTTTACGGTTAATGATGATGCGTCCAGGGTAAAAGAGCTCAGTAAAGGGGAATTGAAGGTTTACCGATTGCAACAATCCTTCTTCTTGAGCTTTTCGAGCCCATTGATTCATTTCTTCACGTACAAATTCATCCGCAAAACGGTTAACCGCTTCTACGCTATTGAAGCCGTGACGCTGTGCGGCCAAGATTCTGAAGCTGTCAGCCGTTTTCCAAACCTCGGCTAAGGCCTTGGCTTTTGCCTTGTCATCGCGAACCAAAAGCGGTTGATCCAATACGCTATTGAGATAGATTTTGAGGTCGCTTAAGTATTTCTTTAATTGCTTGCGAATCCAAGTTTGCGTATCCGTTTGCAAGGGAACATCGCGTTTGGGTTTTACCCATTCGATGCTGTCCTTTTCAGAGTTATGGCTGAAAAGTTTTTCAAATTTTTCGACGTCATAGCTCGAATTGGTATTAATGTATTGGGCGAGTTGACCGATGTTGGAATCGCTCGTAAAACGGTGACTGATGGTGAGTTCTGCCACGTGATCCGCCATCACGTCAGGGTCGGTTAAATCGGCCAAGACTGAACCCGGACCCACAGCGGCCAATTGATGCTTGTCACCCAATAAAATTAATTGCGTTTTTGTACGATCAATGCAACGCAATAATTGTTTGGCAAGCGTCAAGTCAATCATGGAGGCTTCGTCAACGATCAAAATGTCGATGTCCAATGGGTTATCTTCACTGGGACGGCCTCCGGCGAGCGTTTCAGAAGAAAGCCAACGATGGATGGTCTGAGAGGTGATTTTGTGTTGAGCAAGTTGCGCTTTAAGTTGAACAAACATTGTTCCCGATTTACCCTCACAAGACCCGTTAATGGATTGCGTCACTCGACTGGCAGCTTTGCCGGTCGGTGCGGCCAATCCAATTACCAAATCGGGGTTGGCAGCCAACTTGCATTCAATGAGCTTGGCCACAACCGTGGTTTTACCTGTACCCGGACCACCCGTGATGATGAAAAAGGCGTGCGATAAAGCGCCTCTGATGGCCTTTTCCTGTTCAATTAAACTTTGGGCATCCGCGGTTTGACCGTTGTCATACACCATGGATTTAAAGTCTTCAATCAACTGTTCTTGCTTGGGCAAAATCGCTTCTGATGCGTGCGCCTTAAAGTCCATAATGGCAAGGGCCACTTCACGTTCTTCAATAAAGCGCCGTTGCAGATAAAGGCGATGAGTTTGACCGTGGCAGTCCCAACTAAAGGGGATGCGTTTTGAGGGTTCATCTTGAAGTTTTGGGTGAGCTTTAACAAGAAGTCCGATATCTTCTAAAAGCGTTAAATCGTCATCCGAGACATTGAGTCCATCAATATTGATGCACACGCTGCCGTCAGCGTCGGCTGTACAAAAGGCTAAAAGAAGCTGATCAAGTGTGGAGCCCGCCTTTGCTTTGACCTCATCATTGATGCATTCCGGGTGATTTCTCTCAATCGTTGCCAGAAGATGGCGTCCAAGTTGTTGATAGGCCATTTGGTCTTCGGTTAATTGTTCGACTTTGTTTTCTGCGTTCATGATTTAATTTCCTTTTTCTGCTTGATCAGCATAGTGGCCAACCGTGCGAGCGTCGAACCCGTTCATGAAAAAGTCGTCCAAGCACTCGATAAGTGCAAGAGAAGGCTTTTCAAAGTAAATGCCATAGGGTTGCTTATTGTTGATTCTCATGCCACGAATGAAAGCGTAAATCACGCCACCAAAGTTTTCATCGGTGAGCTCAATACCGCGAGACTTCAAGAAGCGCTTGAGCGCCACACAGTAGATGAGGTACTGCAAGTAGTAGTGGTGATCGGCCATGGCTTTTTTCATCGCCGGCATTCGATAGTCGTCAATGTTCTCGCCCAAGAAATTGCTTTTCCAGTCCAACACAAAGAATTGACCGTTGTGGGTGAAGACCATGTCAATGGCGCCCGTTAAGAAGCCTTTGAGGGCCTTAGGGGTTATGTCGGGCAGGTGGTACTTCTTCTCAAACGTTTTCAAGAGTTCTGAGAGCGTTTCCACGGTGACGGCTCTGCGTCCCTTCATCGGCGCATTAATGGCCATCGTGAAGGTCATTTCCCGTTGCTTACTGTCAATGTTGCAAAGGTTAAAGTCATTGCCATCGTCATCCTTAAAAATCGAGCAACAAAGAACGTCTTTCATCAATTGACGAAGCATTTCCTTATTTAAATTTTGGAAATTGTGGGCATAGGGGCGTGCAATCACATCGGCGCGGCTCAAGAGTTTTTCATCGGCCTCAGAGTCGTCTTCAAACTGTGCACGACGAACCAAATCAAAGTCAATGCGTTCAAAAATGGCGTGCAAGAATGTACCGCTTTCAGCACCGCGACTGAAATTCAAAATGTCATTTTCGGGCAAAGGCGTGACGACTTTGGGCTTTTCACTTTCGACTTCATCAATTTGGTCTTCTTTTTCAGCCTGATTGGTCAAATCGAATTGTTCGTGAGCGCCACGAATAATGGCGCTGTAGCTCGATTGATGCCAATCGGAGTGAATGTCGCGAGAAGAGGCAACACTGAGGGATTCATCCTCATATTTTTCGTCACCGCCGTACTCAATATGATGATCAAATTTTTCAATATCAATGGGCACATCGTAAGTTTTTACCAAATCGCGCGGTTCAATATGACTGACGCCAAGCCCCTCTTCAATGGCTTGAGTCATTTCAGGATGATTGGCCAAATTGCTCGTCACTTTTTCCAAATACGCCGTCTTGGCTTCGACCACCAGATTAACATTTCCTTTTGCTTGGACATTTTTGGTTAACGCTCTAAAAAATGGTCCGTTGAAGTCACCCTTATTGGCCTTTTGCCGGAGCATTAAAGGCAGTACTAATCGTTGAGAAGCACGAGTCATAGCAACGTACGCAAGTCGCAACCCTTCAAGAGCATTTTTTTCTTCAATATCCTCGTCCACTTCATTCATGGATTGAGTGGAGAAAGAAATCGTCAGTTGAGTTTCACCAGTGCTTTGAATAATGCTTTGGCAAAGATGATCTTTCGGGCTTCCTCTGTGATTTCCATTCCATGCCCCCGGTAGGTAGACAACGGGATATTCCAATCCTTTGCTTCCATGGATTGTCATAATGGTGACGAGGTTTTCATCACTTTCAACACGAATCTTGCGTTTTTCTCCACCGGATTGCCCTCTCGCTTTAACGTACCAACGAGTTAACCCGGATAAAGTCGTCAGATGACGAGCTTGCTCTTGGAGTAATTCAATAATATGGCGGTAGTTATTCAAGCGTTTTTCACCACCCGATAAGGGTAAAAGGTGCTTTTCGGTTTGGCACTTTTCAAAAAGCAAGGCAAAGGCACTGGCAACGCCTTTTCGATCGAATAAGTTTCGCGCTTGGTCAATGAGTTCTCGAGCTTCTAAGGCCTTTTTCTCCAAAATGGAAGAATCCGGCGCTTTTTGGAAAGCTTCGGGAGAAACATCGTTGATGTGCTCAGCCATAATGCGGGTCAAACGAGCGAGTTTTTGTCGCTTATTGTCCTGCGGAATTTCCATGGCCATAAGAATTCGAAGAATGTCATCGGCTTCTTCGGTTTTGAAAACATCGTTTTCTTCAAACGTGATGCAACGAATTTTTTTCTTATTCAACGCTCTGATGATGGGCTCTGAGTTCTTCCACGTTCTCACAAGAATAACGATATCTTTGGCGGAGAGACGCTGACCCTCTTTGATCATCACGTTTGTGTTTAAGAGCGTATAGATATCGTTCGCAATCAACTGCGCTTCTTGCTCTCGTTGAGCGTCGGCTCCTAGACTGTTTTCTTTGTCGTCTCGTGACCAAATTTCCAAAACAGGCAACACAGATTTTTGTCCGTTGATGTCTCGATACAACGGAAGTTTGGAAGAACCTGCCGTTACGGCTGTGTAAGTAATATCTTCATTACCGAAAGTGTAGTTACTTCCATCGTCAGCAAAGTACGTGTTGATCGTATCCAAAAGTACGGCATTGGAGCGGAAGTTACGTCCCAGATTGAGCGTTTTACCAATGTCTTTTCGTGCTTTTTTGTAGGTATCAATATCAGCACCGCGGAAACGATAGATGGACTGTTTGGGATCGCCGACAAAAATCAAACTACGACTGGGATCGTCTTGTGTTGCTTTTAAAAAGAGTGTTTTAAAAATGTTGTATTGCGTCGGATCGGTATCCTGGAACTCATCAATTAAGACAGCTTTAAATTGATCACCAATGATCTTAGAAAATTGAGGCGTCAGCTCTTTTTCAAGACCAACGATTAAGTCATCAAATGTGCAGATGCCTTGAGCGTTTTTCATCTGCTGCACTTGATTGGGTGCCCAAGCAAGAAAGCGCTTTAAAAACTCAACGACTTCTTCAGAATCGCATTTTTTGTTTTTAAGATCCTCTTCAGAGACTTCGCCATATTTGTCCACAAACCAATCTGTGTAGTATTGGTAAGAGGAGTGTGCCGGCAAAGCAAGGTATTTTTTCAAAATACTGTACAAAATCTTTGCAGGGTCACTTTGAGCGAGAATATCTTTGAGCAAAGAATCACCGGCATTTTGTAATTCTTTACGCAAAAAGTCATCAACAACTTGCGTCAAGATCTCGTCGGCGTCATCAGCAAGTTCGTAGTTACCGCTTTTTTGCCCTGAGAAGCGGTGCTCTTTAAGCATTTTTTGACAGAAAGAGTGAATAGTGCTGACACAACAGTCATCAAGCCCTTCGATGGCATCGTCAACACGTTGCCTGACCGTATCGGCATCCCATTGTTGATAGAGTTCGTAAAGTAACTCATCGACAAAGTTGACGTTATCAGGCTCTGCAATTGCTTCTTTAACTTCTAACAATAAGTTGCGCAAGCGAGCTTTGAGCTCACCTGCCGCCGCTTTTGTGAAGGTGACCATTAAAACCTGATTGATTTTGATATCGGTTTCCATCAATAAACGCAACACGATACGGGTTAAAGAGTATGTTTTGCCCGTGCCGGCGCTGGCTTCAATAAGAAAGGCACCGTTAATATCACTTGTTTTTAAATTAAAGTTTTCCATGACTATTCAATCCAAGGCTTAATGATTTGTTCTTGATAATCGTGCTTAACCGAATCCCAATAACGGCGGGCAGCCGCTTGATCGCTGCCACGCCACAGAATCGATACAGGGTCGTCGTCATAAGTGTTGTCATAGTATGTAATCACAGAAACGACGTTTTCGATTTCTTTAAGCCACATAGCCAGAGCATCTTCCGATAGTCGTCGACTCGGTGCTTCTACCATTTTCCAACCCTGCTCGGCAATCGAATAAACCTTCATGCCGACGGGCTTATCTAAGAGTGTATTGAGCAATAACGTTTTTAATTGAGCACGACTGACACTAGCCACGGAAGGGCAGATATCCAATAGATAAAGTTTGTCCTTTGTCTCTTTAGTCGAGATTAGAGTTAACTGATTTGCAATGAGTTTTTTAAAATATTGCCCTTGAATCGGTGTTGATAAATGATCGAAATAGTGTTCTTGCGCTGAAGCTAAAAGCGACTGATAGTTCAACCATGCTTCATGCGTTAACTCGATAGAGTCACGTAATTTGATTTCTCTCGTATTGACGGCGCCGGCCATAGGATTTCGACTCAGCTCGCAGATAATGTCATCAACATTTTTTCCTTCTTTAAAGGCTGCCAACCAATCGCGGATTCGAACGGAATTGTTTAATGGATCCGTAGGTGGCAAAAGAGGAACTTCGCTTGTCGAGGCATCATCGGTGTCACGAATCTGCATTTTTTTCTCAAGCCAGCGAATGACATTGCTGTAGACGGCAATTAAATCGTCAATGTTAAGTTCTTCTTTAAAAGACTCGAGCTTTAACGGCCCTGTCACAATCGGTTCTTCTTTGGCTTGGAAATGGGTTTCTTGGGCCATATGAAGAGAGTCCAGTAAGACATCATCAACGCTTTTCCAATAACGCGTCTCGTCGCTTTTAAAGTTACGAGCTGAAGCTGAACTCAGAGGTAATTGCGTTGTAATAGCTTTTAATTTGGCATCGGTCTCTACACCGGATTGTTGAAGGTTGGAAGCCAAGAAATACATAAACTCCGAGACGACCGGAGAGGGATTGGCCGGGTTTTTCTGATCCGTGCCGATGCACCAAGAGCAATAAAATCGATCTCGGGCCGAAAGCGCTAAATTTAAGAATGCGTTGCGATTGTCGCTACGACTGTCGCGATCATCCTGACGCTTTAAATCCGTTACGCCCATCAGGTCGTATTCTTCAAAATGTTGAGTTCCCGGGAAGGAGCTGTTTTCATTTAAACCGAAGGCCAAAATCACACGGAAGGGGATTTGGCGATAAAGCTTAAGGGGGGCGAAGGTGACAGCGCCCGTGATGGTTTGTCGAATGGGTTCCTCGCCTAAGGTATCTTCAAGGGCTCGCCAATAGACAGCCGGCGAAATAACCAGGCTTTCTTCAAGTGTGGCATCTTCCTCATCCATGCTGTTTTTAGGATCAATGGCACGCAGGCTACTCTGAAGAGCAATCTTGTCGGTCAAAGAGCTATTGGCAAAGAAAAGTTCAATTAAGCTGTGACCCCATTTGGCAATGTCATCCAAGTTGGCGCGATCGCCAAGTGCAAGGTATTGTCGATGCGCTTCTTTTAATTTACTTTCAAGCGCCAATAGGGTTTGGAAAATTCGCTTTTCAGTGCTCACGGAGTTAAAGCGCGTATCGATCCCACAGGAGACGGGGAGGATATCATCGAAACTTTCACGCTTATTTTGATCTAAAACGAACCCCCAACTTAAACGCTCCAACGCACGATCCAATGTCCCGTCAAGTGCTTCGTGCGGTTCATTTTTTTCGGTCGTTAATTCGATATGACGCGTATTTTTTAAGTGCTCGGCATCAATGCCTTGTCGGAAACCGGCGGTGACCAACCAGTCACGGATAATGTTTAAGTCTTCCAAAGATAAATCAAGGCGTTGGGTGACGAAGGGCAGCTCCAACCAAGACTCCAGCTGGTTGACATTCATCGGTGTCATGAATAACCGCCCTAATTCAATCAAGGCGCGGCCCGTCATGTTTTCATCAATGGCATTGCGTCCCACGATCTTATAAGAGATGCGTTGTGATTCGGGCAGTGTCGAGAAGGTTGCTTCAATAACGGGAGCGGCCTCTTCAATATCGGGCGTCACCACGAGAATGTCATCGGCTTTTAAGCCGGGCAACGTCGGATCGTTAAAAAGAGAATGAATGACGTTGACTAAATTTTCAACTTCTCGCGCTTGAGTCGGGGACTTAATAAAGCGAATGGAACGGTCATTTGCGTTTACATCAATGGGCAATTCTTCTTTGCTATCGAGCAAAATCGCGCGTTGAAAGTCATGCAAAAGTGCACCGTCATCGGGCGCCAAGTCCACTCGTTCAATCTCACTTTCCGTTGTGAGTTTGAGTTGCTGAAGACTGATATTGGCAAGGGAATTCACTGCGGACAATTGATGCAACTGATCAGTGACCTCTTCTTCTGTGGCAAACTGATTGAAGCGATTAATCATGGCTCGCGTAGAGGCCGCATTTTTGCGAAGATAGTCAGACACCTTACTTTGCGACTTGTCATACGATCCGAACCAATAGTTTTGGCAAGGGTTCAGAAGATACGCATAGACGTGACGGTCGGGATCTTCACTTAAAAGTTTGATGATGGGCAACATCAAAAGCGAGACGTTTGTCGGAACGAAGAAGTGAATTTCTTCGGGTTCTGACTGTGTTTTACGCTTTAAATTTTCCCAATCGGCGAACATGTCCAGCGTATGTTGGCCTGTCCACTGATCTGCTTGGCCAAGCTTTTCCCAAAGAGCACGTTGCCACCCAAAGTCGGCAGAATTTTCAAGATGTTGGCGTTCTTTCTTGTTTTGCTTTTGGTAGTAGTTTTTTAGCGTATCAACGGTCTTGGACTCTTTTTTAGGAAAGGCCCATTCGTATACCCAGTCAAAACGATAGTTGATGTACTTTTCAAAAACGGTTGAGACGTCTTTGGCAAAGTCATAACGCAAAAGGTCACGATCCATGATCTTTTCGCGCTGCTCAAAATATTTCTTTAAGCGCGGATGGGCTTGGATGAAGTCATCGTCTAAAAGCGCCCAAAGTAACCAAATGAATTTCTGAGATTGGCCCCCTTCACTTAACCCAAAGCCTAAGTAATTACGAAACCAGTTGTTCATTGTCCAAAAGTCGATCCCTGCACAAATCCCTTGCTCTTTAGCAATGGAGAGCATGAGTTCGTTATTGATCAAGCGAGAACCGGAAATGATGCGAATGGGTTCGAGCGTGGATTGAGTGGTTTTTGCACCAATGGAATGCATGAGATAGGTGCGAAGGATTTCGTACGAATTGCTGTATACCGTGTGAAGCATAACGTCTATCTTCTTAAAGCAAAAATCATTCCATCATTATATCGAATGTTGAGCGAATTGCTATAAATAATCAAAAATATTTCTATTCTAGATTTATTGATAAATATAGATTTGAACATATCTGAAAATGATCTTTAAGTTTTTCTCGATTGAACCCCTTGAGATTCTTAATTGCGCAAAAAGGAGGAACTTGCAAGAATACAAAAATACAGAAAGGAACAGAGTATGGATTATTTAGAAATGCTAGGCTGGGTAGCTACCGGTACGGGGTTCACGGCCATGATGACGATGGTTGGTGCTGCCAGCGTCTTTTTATTTCGCCACAAAGTTTCGCCCAATGTTCATCGTATGGCGTTAGGCTTTGCGGCAGGGATCATGATTGCAGCAAGCGTTTGGAGTTTGTTGATTCCCGCTATGGATGCAGCAGAAGCTGCAGGAACGCCAAGTTGGTTACCAGCTGCCGGTGGCTTTGCCTTGGGTGGCCTTTTTCTTTGGGCGTTGGATGAGTTGCTTCCTCATATGCACCCGGGTTCAAAAGATCCGGAAGGCCCTAAGAGTCAACTCTCTCGCTCTTCCCTTTTATTCTTTGCAATCACTTTACACAACATCCCTGAAGGGATGAGCGTAGGTTTGCTTTTTGTTATTGCCGGTCAAACAGGGGATCCGGTTGCACTCTCTGGCGCTTTTGCTTTGGCTTTGGGGATGGGGATTCAAAACGTCCCGGAAGGTGCGGCGGTTTCACTGCCTCTTTTGCAAGAAGGGTATTCACCTCGCAGAGCCTTCTCGTTGGGTGCATTATCGGGTTTAGTTGAACCGATTTTCGGCTGTGCAGTTGTGTTGATGGCCTCTTGGATTTCGCCATTTATGCCGTGGCTTTTAGCTTTTAGTGCTGGCGCCATGATGTATGTGGTGGTTGAAGAACTCATCCCGGAAGCACACTTGGGTGAGCACTCAAATGTGGGCACAATGAGTGTGATGCTAGGATTCTTGCTGATGATGACGTTGGATTGTGCGCTAGGTTAGAATGTTAGCTAGACTCAAGAAAAGGAGAAGGTAAGCTATGAAATTACATATTCTTTTGTTAGGTATAGTTTCTATTCTTGCTGGCTGCACGACAGAAGACATACTTGCGATTGACGGCTCTCGCCATTTTAAAGTATTTCAAGTTTTAAACAATGGGGCTTTAGCCACGCGTTGTGACGAGAGCTTAGGTACACATTGTTTAGGGATGGTTGTATTTATTCCCAATAGTGTAGATCCAGAAATGTACGATGAAAAAATTGTTTTTATGGAAAAACCAAAAATGATTGATCACTTTACATACAGAACAATGAAAGATGTTGAAAAAACTGTTCCAGTATTTATCGACGAACCTCTACAATAGTGTTTGTTTCAACGTGGGAGAGCTCCATTTGGGAGCTTTCCCACGTTTGAACTACAACGACTCACTCGCAAAATCCGCCAATCGGCTACGTTCCCCACGTTGAAGTGTGATATGACCGGAGTGCTCCCACCCCTTAAAGCGATCGACTACATACGTCAAACCCGAAGAGCCTTCAGTGAGGTAAGGCGTATCGATTTGGGCGATGTTACCCAAGCAGACAATTTTGCTACCCGGGCCCGCACGAGTGATCAAGGTCTTCATTTGCTTTGGTGACAGGTTTTGCGCTTCATCGATAATGACAAGCTTATTTAAGAACGTGCGACCGCGCATGAAACTCATGCTCTTTACTTTAATGCGGCTGCGGATTAAATCGTTGGCAGCGTTTCTGCTCCATTCGTTACCGCTTTCAAGCTTATTGAGCACTTCAAGGTTATCTTCCAAGGCTCCCATCCAAGGCAGCATCTTTTCTTCTTCGGTGCCCGGCAAGAAACCGATTTCTTCACCGACGCTGACCGTTGCACGGGTAAAGATAATTTCAGAAAAGCGTCGCATATCAAGCGTTTGAGCCAATGCGGCAGCTAACGTGATCAAGGTTTTACCGGTACCAGCTTGGCCTAAAAGCGTCACGAAATCGATCTCGGGATTCATGAGCAAATTAAGCGCAATGGATTGCTCACGGTTACGAGCCGTAATGCCCCAAACTGCGTATTTTTGTTGTTTGTAGTCACGAGCTACAACAAGCGTTGCGGTAGAGCCTTCAATCTTTTTAACTTGAGCCAAGAAGCTGTCATCGGGCAAGTAAACAAAGAGGTTGACAAACATTTCTCGGACCAAGGGGCCGGAAATCTTGTACCAAGTTTGACCGTCTTCTTTCCAGCTTTGCATTTTCTTGCCGTGCGTTTCCCAAAAGTCTTCGGGCAACTCCATACGGCCGGAATAAAGCATTTCCGTATCGTCGAGCGTGCGGTCACTGAAGTAATCTTCGGCGTCCAACCCCATGGCCACGGCCTTGATACGCATATTGATGTCTTTGGATACCAAGATGACGTGACGGTCTTTGATTTGGTCAACCAAGGCCTTCACAACCCCTAAGATTTGATTGTCAGCCTTGCCTTGCGGAAGGGCATCGGGCAACAGACCGTTTAAGGGTTGTGTTTGGAAAAAGAGTTTGCCGCTTGCTTCAATATGGCCTAAGGCATTGAGATCAATACCGTCGACGATTTTGCCATTGGTGTGGGCAAGCAATTGATCTAGGTAACGAGAGACCTGGCGGGCGTTACGCGCCACGTCACTTAAGCCCTTTTTGTGACCGTCCAATTCTTCAAGCGTAATCATCGGCAAGAAGACATCGTGCTCTTCAAATTGGAAAAGCGATAAGGGGTCGTGCATTAAGACGTTTGTATCCAAAACGAAGAGTTTCTTACCCTTATAGCGTTCACGCATGCTGGCTGGTTTAACCTTGGGCTTGTCAGCCAGAAGCGGTGCGGGAAGAGGATTCGTCTTAACGGCTTTTTTGGAAGCAGCAGGCTTTTTCGTGGCGACTGCTTTTTGGGGCTTTTGTGCCTTTACCTCAACTTTCTCAGAAGTAACTGCGACGGGGGCTTTTTTAGCGACAACGGTTTTCTTTTTTGTGTCCTTGACCGGTTTGGCTTTGGCCAGTGCGTCAACATCTTCAATGACGGTACCCATTTCGGTGGGCAATGGGGGTAAAGGCATAAAAAACTCCTACTTAGATGAATTAGGCTAAAGCTTCAACGGCTTCAAGCACGGCTTGAGCGTGGCCTGCAACCTTAACTTTACGCCACTCGGCGCGAACTTTTCCGTTTTCGTCAATTAAAAACGTACTGCGTTCAACGCCCATGTACTCACGACCGTACATTTTCTTTAATTTCATGACGTCATAAGCTTGACAAAGCGCTTCATCCGGGTCGCTGATAAGCGGGAACTTAAAGCCTTGCTTGGTGCAGAAATTTTGATGACTCTTGATAGAGTCGCGAGAGATACCGATTACTTCACAATTGAGCGCTTTAAAGGCATCGTAGCGTGCGTTAAAGTCAATGCCTTCCATCGTGCAACCGCTTGTGTTGTCCTTGGGATAAAAGTAAAGAACAACACGTTTGCCGGCAAAGTCGGACAAAGATAACGTGCCCGTCGTAGCTTCTGCGGTAAAAGCGGGGGCTTGGGAATTTACTAATGACATATTGAACCTCACTGAGTAACAGACTAATTGTGGCCGATTTTTATTAAATGCGTATGAAATTTTTTGTATTGGAGCTATAGAAGGAAGCAAACGAAGTCAAGGCGTATAATCGGGTCTACTTTTTTTGAGGATTAGCGTAATGATTACTCGTGATGGTCCCTTGTGGCTTGTGGTGTTGTCTGTCAGTTGCGGCGCAACGTTGGGTGCCATGACGCGCTGGGGCCTGACGTATTACTTTAACGATAAGGTTTGGTTATTAACCTCACCTTTGGGGACGGCGTTATCTAACCTCACCGCTGCTTACTTAATGGGGATGGCTTTGGCTTGGCTCTCCACGCGCCCTGAAATCAGCCCCGCAGTTCGCTTATTCATTATCACGGGTTTCTTGGGCGCCTTCTCAACTTTGACGGCCGTTTTGGGTGAAAATCTTCACTTCATTTTAAATAACCAATGGCTGTCAGCTATTGAGCACTTCATGATTCACATCGTGGGTTCTTTTATTGCTTTGGTGATGGGTGTTTTGACCATTCGAGGGCATTTCTAACGTTTTGTGTTATCTGAAACTAAGTGTGTCAATGTGCTTTTAACTCATTGAAAAATATAAAAATAAATTAATATCGCAAGCATTTCCTTACCTCTTGAAATCTGAAACGTTGTCCCCATATAGGAAGTAGTACAACGAGATAAGTGCGTTTTGAAGTTCACTTTGAGCGCACTTGAGGAAATGTGAAAATGAGACAAGATAAATTAACGACGAAATTCCAACAAGCCTTGGCCGATGCGCAAAGCATTGCGTTAGCCAATGACAATCAGATCATGGAAGGCGTTCACCTTTTGGCCGCCCTCTTGCGTGACGATGACGGCTCCACGAAGAGCCTTTTGGAACGCGCCGGTGTTCAAGTCACCAAGCTCGTGAAAGAAACGGACGAAACCTTGAATCACTTGCCCAAAGTCAGTGGCGCAGGTGGCAACATTCAAGCCGGTCGTGAACTCATCAATTGGTTGAATTTGACCGAAAAAGAAGCCATGGCCCGAGGTGATGAATACATCTCCATTGATATGGCCCTGTTGGCTTTGACGCAAGACCAAGGTGAGGCCGGTCGTATTGCTAAGCGTTGCGGTTTGACGCGTAAGGCCATGGAGGCTTCCATTAACGAAGTGCGTGGCGGCGATACGGCGGATAACCCCGATAGCGAAAACCAACGCGAAACATTGAAGAAATACACAATTGACTTAACGGCTAAGGCCCGTGAAGGCAAGCTTGATCCTGTGATCGGTCGTGACGATGAAATTCGTCGTGCGATGCAAATTTTGCAACGCCGCACGAAGAATAACCCCGTTTTGATCGGTGAACCGGGTGTGGGCAAAACGGCAGTGGTTGAAGGGTTGGCCCAACGTATTGTGAACGGCGAAGTGCCCGATACGCTTAAAAATAAGCGCATCTTAAGCCTTGATATGGCGGGGCTCATTGCCGGTGCTAAGTACCGTGGTGAATTCGAAGAACGTTTGAAGAAGCTTTTAAAAGAAGTCTCTGCCGCGAATGGCCAAATCATTCTTTTTATCGATGAATTGCACACGGTGGTGGGTGCCGGGAAAACCGAAGGTTCGATGGATGCCGGCAATATGCTCAAACCTGCACTTGCTCGCGGTGAGTTGCATGTGATTGGTGCAACGACTTTGGACGAATACCGCAAATACGTGGAAAAAGATGCAGCACTTGAACGTCGTTTCCAAAAAGTGATGGTGGATGAACCGAGCGTTGAAGACACGATCGCTATTTTGCGTGGCTTACAAGAAAAGTATGAAGCTCACCACGGCGTGGAAATCACCGATCCCGCAATTGTGACGGCTGCCGAACTCTCGCACCGTTACATCACGGATCGTTTCTTACCCGATAAGGCGATTGACTTGATTGATGAAGCCGCCGCTCGCGTGAAGATGGAAATCGATTCCAAGCCCGAAGCGCTCGATAAATTGGATCGCCGCATCATTCAATTAAAGATTGAACGCGAAGCAATGAAAAAGGAAACCGATGAAGCCAGTAAAAAGCGCTTGGCTGCGATTGAGGCTGAAATCGAAACGTTGACCAAAGAATACGGTGACTTGGAAGAGGTTTGGAAAACCGAAAAAGTTGAAGCCTTGGGGGCTAAGACCGTTCGTGACGAAATCGATAAGACCAAGCATCAAATGGAAGAGTTGCGCCGTCAAGGGCAATTTGAAAAGTTGGCCGAACTTCAATACGGTGTACTGCCGAAGTTAGAAGAAAAGCTTCGCAAGGCTGAAGCCGTTAAGAAGGACGAACAAGCTAAGCCTAAACTGTTGCGCACGAGCGTGGGTGCCGAAGAAATCGCTGAAGTGGTTTCTCGTGCAACGGGTATTCCTGTCTCCAAGATGATGGAAGGGGAACGCCAAAAGCTCTTACACATGGGTGAAGCCCTTGAAGATCGTGTTGTCGGTCAAGGTGAAGCGGTCAAGGCCGTTGTGGATACGATTTTGCGTTCACGTGCCGGTTTGTCCGATCCTAACCGTCCGTATGGTTCCTTCTTATTCTTAGGCCCCACGGGTGTCGGTAAGACGGAATTAACGAAGGCGTTGGCGCAGTTCCTCTTTGATACGGAAGAAGCCATGATTCGTATAGACATGAGTGAATTTATGGAAAAACACTCTGTTGCTCGTTTGATTGGTGCGCCTCCGGGATACGTGGGCTATGAAGAAGGTGGCTACTTAACCGAAGCCGTTCGTCGTAAGCCCTACAGTGTGATCTTGTTGGACGAAGTTGAAAAGGCTCATCCTGACGTTTTCAATGTCCTTTTGCAAGTGTTGGACGATGGTCGTATGACCGACGGTCAAGGCCGCACGGTGGACTTCAAAAATACCGTCATCATTATGACGAGTAATTTGGGTTCGCATGAAATCCAATCGCTTGCCGGTCAAGGCAAGGAAACGATTAAGTCGGCCGTGATGCAAGAAGTGAAGGACCACTTCCGTCCGGAATTCATCAACCGTATTGATGAAATCGTGGTCTTTAACGCTTTAGGTCAAGAAGCGATTAAGAATATTGCCAAGATCCAATTAAAGCGCTTGGCTTCTCGCCTTGAACAACAAGACATTACGATGGAAGTCACTGATGCGGCATTGGCTGAAATTGCCACGGTGGGCTTTGATCCGCTCTATGGCGCTCGTCCTTTGAAGCGTGCGATCCAAGACCATGTTGAAAACGCATTGTCTCGTAAATTGTTGGCCGGCGAAATTAAGCCCAAGAACCACGTTTGCGTTGATTGCGAAAATCAAGAACTGGTGTTTCGTGTAAGTGATAACGCTTAAAAGCTAGTCAAACCCCCTTAGTTAAGGCCATAAAACTTCGGTTTTATGGCCTTTTTGCTGAAAATGTCTTATTTACATTTGTTTTGATTTGGGGTTTAATAATTACAAAGTTGGTAGAGGCGCGAAACGAATGAGTAGTCGTCGGAGGGGGTACCCAAAGAACACGGTGAAAGGTCAATTCGCCGAAACGGACTTCTGACAAGAAGGACGGTTGGGCATGGAGAGAACATCTTCATGACTCCTTTCCCAGATAGGGAAAGAGGTGCTATCGATGGTACTCTGTAAGTCTATTCTCATCTTTTGTTATTGAGAACATTTCTGGGGTTGCATCGATGGGTGCAACTTTTTTTTACTTTAATTTTTTACCAGAAGGTTCTTTATGACAGCATCTGATAACAATAATTCTGTCGCCCATCTCCAAAGTGAACAAACGGAGATGCGTCGTGAAGTGACGTTGTTTGGCGGCATTTCTGTCTTGGCCGGTATCATGATCGGTTCCGGCATTTTCTATATCGGCGGTATCGTTCTTGAACGCGCCGGTATGAGTTTGGGTTTGGCTCTCTTGGTCTGGATCATCGGCGGCTTGGTGACGTTGATGAGCGGTATCTGTTTTGCTGAGCTCGGCGCCATGATTCCGAAGGCCGGTGGCTACTATGTCTATCTTCGTGAAGCATACGGTGAACGCGTCGCCTTTATGTGCGGCTTCGGTAACTTCATGCTCTCGTCTCCGGGTTCTGTGGCCGCTTTGGCTGTGGCTTTTGCTGCCTCTTTGAGCAGTCTCTGGCAAATTGATCCCATGATGCAAAAGGTGATTGCCGTTACATCGGTCATTCTTTTGACGCTCTTTAATATGCGTGGGATTAAGTTGGGGAGCTCCTTGCAAAACATCTTCATGGTCTTGAAGCTTTTCCCGATCTTGATTTTGCTCTTCTGCGGTCTTTTCATGGGTGAATACAACCCAGACCTTTTGGCAATGCCTGCCGAAATGCCGTCGATCTCTACGCTCTTATCCATGATCGGTTTTGCAGTGATCGCCACTTTGTGGGCCTACGAAGGTTGGACCAACCTCAACACGATTGCCGAAGAAATCAAGAACCCGAAGCGCAACATCCCGTTGTCTTTGATCCTTGCTATCACGGGCGTGGCTTTACTCTATGTTCTCTTTAACTACTCGATCTTTCGCGTTGTGCCGCCGGAAATGATCGTGAGCATGGTTGAAAGCCACAACTACTACATCGGTACGGAAGCTGCCAAGGAATTGTTTGGTGGTGCCGGTATGTACGTTGTGGGTGCTGCCATGATTTTGGCCATCTTCAACTCCTTGAACGGTTGCGTGATAGTGTTCCCGCGTATGTTCTACGCCATGGCCCGTGACGGTGCTTTGTTTAAGAGCTTGGGCAAGTTGCACCCTGAATATCGTACGCCCGTGAATGCTCAAATCGCTTGCGCCATTATCTCTATCGTTTTGATTTTGTTTCGCTCTTTGAGTGAATTGACGAGCTTGGTGGCTTTGTGCGGCATGATCTTCCACGGTATGGCTTTCTACTCCGTCATCGTGTTGCGTAAGAAGTATCCGACGATGGAACGTCCGTACAAGGTTTGGTTCTATCCGTTCACCGTTTTCATTATCTGTGCCGTCATGGTTGGTTTGATCGTCAATACCGTTGCTAATGACCCGTTCACAGTTGTCTTAGGTGCCATCGTTCCGTTGCTCGGTTTGGTGATCTATGAAATCTTATTCCGCAAGTCTCATGAAGCCGTTGTTCGTCAACAACAAGAAGGAGAAAACTAATGTCTTTATTAATTACGAATGCCAAGATCTACGTTGAACGTGATCATTTTGCCCAAGCCCTCTTGGTAGGTGACGATGGTCGAATCGCAGCCGTGGGTACGGAAGAAGAAGTTCGTGCCGTGGCAGCTCAGGATGTTGAAGTTTTTGATGCCCAAGGTCGCACGATTGTGCCGGGCTTTAATGACTCCCACCAACATTTAATGAACACGGGTATTGCTTTGGCTGCTGTGCGCTTGTTGGGAACAACGACCATTTCTGAAATCATTGAAAAGGGTCGTCGCTACATTGAAGAAAACCAAGTGGCGCCCAGTGAAATTATTCACGGCATGGGTTGGAATCAAGACTATTTCACCGACGAGCATCGCCTTTTGAATCGTCACGATTTGGACAGAATTTCCACTGAGCACCCGATCATCTTTGATCGCGCCTGTGGTCACATTTTGGTCTGTAATACCATGGCTTTGGAAATGGCCGGCGTCACGGTGGATACGGTTCCCAACGAAGGGGGTGCCATTGACGTTGAAAACGGGGAATTGACGGGGATCTTCCGCGAAAATGCCCGTGCCCAAGTGCGCTCCATTATGGCTAGCCGCTCCGTTGAAGCCAAGAAGCGTTTGATTCGTTCTGCTATGGCTCATGCCTCTGAAACGGGTGTGACTTCTGTGCAAACGTGTGATTTGCGTTTAAGTGACTGGGAAACGACGTTGCAAGCTTTTGACGAAGTTTTGGCAGAAACGCCCAATATTCGTGTTTACCACCAATTCAGTTTCATGGAACCCAGGGAATTTCAACGTTTCTTGAACATGGGTTACCGCACCGGTATGGGGACGGACTTCAACAAGTTTGGTCCGTTGAAGCTCTTTGTCGACGGTAGCCTCGGTGCTCGTACGGCCTTGATGCGTCAACCGTACCATGACGATCCCTCCACCAAGGGCATTGCAACGCTTACCGAGTCTCAATTGGATACGTTGGTCGGGATGGCAGTAGAAAACGATTGCTCTGTTGCGATTCACGCCATTGGTGACGGCGCCATTGAAAATGTTTTAAATAGCTACGACAAGGTTTGCACCAATGGTGAAAATCCGTTGCGCTTGGGTATCGTTCACGTTCAAATTACTGACCGCCCGTTGTTGGAACGCTTTACGAAGAACGGTATTTTGGCTTACGTCCAACCGATTTTCTTGCACTATGATACGACCATTGTCGAAGATCGTGTGGGCGCTGAATTGGCTAGCACCAGCTACGCCTTTAAGAGCTTAGTGGATATGGGCGTACATACGAGCTTTGGTACGGACTCTCCG
This sequence comes from uncultured Sutterella sp., assembly GCA_905206345.1. Taxonomy (GTDB): domain Bacteria; phylum Pseudomonadota; class Gammaproteobacteria; order Burkholderiales; family Burkholderiaceae_F; genus Aphodousia. Next base: position 23,369 of record CAJLGW010000016.1, read on the forward strand.
ATCGAAGACATGAACCCGATTGATAACATCTACTGTGCTGTGACCCGCCAAAACTTGCGCGGTGAACCCGCCGGCGGTTTCTATCCCGAAGAGTGCTTCGATATGGCCCAAGCTATTGACTGCTATACCACGGAAAGCGCTTACTGCTCCTTTGAAGAAAACTCAAAGGGTCGTTTGAAGCCCGGTTTCGTTGCTGACTTGGTGGTTTTAAGCCAAGATTTGTTTACGATCCCGCATGATCAAATCTTGCAAACGAAGGTGGATCGCACGATGGTCAACGGCCGCTGGGTCTACGAACGCTAATTGATTCTTTTCAAACTTTAAGACGGGGATTGAAATCGAAAGGTTTCAGTCCCTTTTCTTCAGGTAGACTTTAAGTATTGGTTCAATTTTTCAAAAAGACTTCAAGATGCGTTTTTCTTTACTGCCTTTACTGATGGTGCCTTTGGTGGCAACGGCTGCCGGTAATACGGATATTGATTCCTTCAATGACGCAAAGCGCCTTTTGGAACGTAAGGTCTATTTTGACCATCGCGTGACGCTTTACTGTGAAGCTTCGTTTGATCAACGTAAAAACATCACATTGCCCGAGGGTTTTGTGACAGATAAGCATGAAAAGCGTGCAACGCGAGTTGAATGGGAACACGTTGTGCCGGCAGAAAACTTTGGACGCTCCTTTAAAGAATGGCGAGAAGGTGATCGAGCTTGCGTGAATCCCAATGGGAAGACGTTTAAGGGACGTAAATGTGCTGAAAAAGTTAATTATGACTTTCGTTTAATGCAAGCCGATCTCTATAACCTTTATCCGGCGATCGGTGCGGTTAATGCCATGCGTCAAAACTATAACTTCCAACTCTTGCCAGGAGTGCCCTCGAGCTTCGGGTCTTGCCAAATGAAGATTGATCGACGCCGTGCAGAACCACCAGAAAATGCGCGCGGCCCCATTGCCCGTACTTATCTTTATATGGCGGAGACCTATCCGCAGCACTTTAAGTTAAGTAAGCAACAAGAGCGCTTGATGCAAGGCTGGGATAATCAATATCCGGTCGATAAATGGGAGTGTACGAGAGCGCAACGAATTGAAGAAATTCAAGGCAATAGCAATGCGTTTGTGAAGGATGCTTGTATGGCGGCTCGGCTTTGGTAAGGCACTCCAATAATGTGATTGGATTGATTGGATAACAAAAAATACAACGATCTTTTGTTGTATCACAACACTTTTTACCACGAAAAAATGTCGGAGTCCTGAGTTTATCAGTCAAAAGTCGATTTACTGCATATAAATCATGAAGTTAATCGACTTTTCTTTCGTTGGACCTATGTTATA
>CAJLGW010000017.1 GCA_905206345.1 uncultured Sutterella sp.
GGCAGTACCGTTAGACGATAAAATCAACAGAATTACGAATTTTTAGAAATCCCCACCAATAATTCTAATCTACTCACTTATTCGCTCCTTTGCATTGCCCAATTGTATAGCATCCAATTCTTACAATCATTTAATCGCATCGCTGTTACACTATGCCTAAGCACAGGAACAGAGTATGTTGTTTTCCATTTCTGAACAGTTATTGTCCTACGGGATTATTGCCGCCCTTATTCAGGCAGGGCTCATTATTGGTGTAACTTTACGGGTTATGCTCACCCGTCACCCCCCTGGCAGCGCTTTTGCATGGATTTTGCTCACCGTCATTCTCCCTTACGGTGGATTCTTTCTTTACTTATTGCTTGGTGAGCGCACATTAGGTCGTTGGCATGCCCGAAAACTACGTAAGGCTATGCGCAAACAACGTCAGTACTTTCGATGTATTTCTTTTACAGCCAATCGTGCACCTATGCACTATCATGGTCTAGCCCGTATGGCCACCCGATTAGGTAAACACCCCCTAACGTCCGATTCTTCACTGCACCTACTAGGAGACTCCGACGAAGCATTGACTCGATTGGAACAAGATATCAACAACGCTCGTAGTTTCATTCTGATGGAGTTCTACATTTGGGATTTGGGTGGCAAAGCTGACAACATTTCAGCTGCCATCGTTAGAGCGGCCAGACGAGGCGTTCAGTGCTTTGTCTTGGTTGATGCCATTGGTTCTCGTCGTTTCTTAAAAAGTGATTGGATTCCTCTTTTCAAAGATGCTGGCGTTCATCTTGAAAAAGCTCTCCCCGTCAACCCAATCAGTGCACTTTTAGCCAGAGCGGATATTCGTTTACATCGAAAAATTGTTGTCATTGACAAAGTTATCGGCTATAGCGGCAGTCTCAACATGGTTGATCCACACTTTTTTAAATCTTCCAACACCGCTGGACAGTGGGTCGATGCCATGGTTCGTGCTAAAGGCGAAGTGGTTGAAAGTCTCTATCAACTGGTCAAATTTGACTGGCAAGTCCTCACTGACTCTAAAGAGGCCTTGCCAAATATTCGACTAAAGCAATTCCGTTTTGATGAAAAAGACCGTGCAACCGTCATGGTCGTTCCATCTGGCCCCGGAACCAGTCACGATGCGAATCAACGCATTATTTTGCAAGCGATTAACAATGCGCAAAAGGAAATTCAGATTGTCACTCCCTATTTCGTACCCGGTGAAGCCTTAGCCTTATCGCTCCAAAATGCCGCCATTCGAGGTGTTCATGTCAAACTGATTCTTTCGGAAAAGACAGACTCTGCATTAGTCTCTTATGCTGCACGTCGTTATTTTGATGACCTATTGCAATCTGGCATTGAAATTGAACTCTACAAGGGCGGTGTTTTACACACAAAGAGCCTTATGATCGATGGCAACTTGTCGCTTTTTGGCACCGTCAATATGGACATACGGAGTCTTCACCTTAATTACGAATTGATGCTGCTGGTGATAGATGTTGAATTTGCCCAAAAACTGGCTCAACTAAATCGCTCCTATGAAGAGCAAAGCACCAAACTAAACACCCATCAATGGTATCAAAGAAGTCTCTGGGAGCGGACAAAAGAAGGGGCGAGTTTTTTAATCTCACCCCTACTGTAAAAAATGTTTATTTATCAGTGCGTTGACGCTCTTCAACCACCACAGCATCTTCAACATCTTGCGGACGTCCTTTGAAGGCTCGAGGTGTTTGTTGCTTTGGTTGTTCTTGCGGACGGCTACCAAAGGGATTGCTACTTTGAGGATTGATTCTTACACCCTCGTTCATTTCTCGCATACGTTGCAAAGGATCGCCGTAAATCAATCGGTAAACAAACCCTGCGATTAACATAAAAACGATAATGCCGAGAATGATTAAGGCTACCGCACCGATAACCGGCAAAAGTAAAACCCCCAAACCGATCAAGCCAGCTAAAACTGCGACACTGATTAACAAGCGCAGAAGCGGATTTTGAGGACCTGGGTTCGGGCCACCCCTGTAAATATAAATGGGCATGTCTTTCTTTTTCCTACTTAAAAGTCATTTGTTACAGCTCTAACTTTAGCGGGAGCAATATGGCTTTGTCCATTGCAAAAGTTTCTATTCTTATCCATTGAATATACAGCAAAAACACTTGATATTTATCCAAAAAAATCCAATCCGCCCCCTCTTGGCAAAGCAAGACCCAAAACACTTGGATACAATTTCATCTTTTAATTGCTTAATTTTTCGATTTTTCGCCATAAATCGTTCGCAAATTTTTGCTTTTTTAGCGAAAATTAAGGCACTTATGAAAACATCAATTGAAAACAATTTACCTGACGTTCAATCGAGCGTAGACCCTCGCAATATCGACATTGAGTATGTTGGTGTGCGCGGGATGGAGTTTCCTGTGTCCGTGCAATCGGCCAATGGTGTACAAAACACCGTTGCCAAGGTTGGTATGTTTGTCGGCCTTGCTGCTGAGAAAAAGGGCACGCACATGTCTCGTTTTCTCGGACTTTTGAGCAACCACAATGCACCTATTAGCCATCAATCATTGATTGACTTGATGCAACGCATGCTCTCGGATTTAGATGCCACGGAAGGCAAAATTGAATTCGAATTTCCGTTCTTCGTGAAAAAGACCGCACCTGTTTCCCTACTTGAAAGCTTGATGAATTACCAAGTTCGTTATGAAGTGCGTCACGACAACGGACAAACCCGAGTATTGCAAACAACAATTGCTCCGGTGACGAGCTTGTGCCCCTGCAGCAAAGAAATCTCTAAATATGGAGCACACAACCAACGCTCCCATATCACGATTACTACGCGCAGCGATGGCCAAGTCTCGCTTGAACAACAAATCCGCTATGCCGAAGAAAGCGCTTCGTGCGAACTCTGGAGCCAACTCAAGCGTGTTGATGAAAAATTTGTCACCGAACGCGCCTATGAGAATCCGAAATTCGTTGAAGACCTCATTCGCGATGTGGCCGTTGCCTTAAATGCCAATGAGCATATTCAGGCCTACCACATTGAAGCGGAAAACTTTGAATCTATTCACAACCACTCGGCTTATGCGCAAATTCGTAAAGGCACCCTTTAAAAAGTGCTAGTGGTTTTGTGATCCCTTCTGCGTCGTCTTTCGGCTCAGAAGGGTTTTGTACATTATTGAATTACTAAACGTTTGGACAAACCGTTATGTTACTTGAACAAAAAAAGGCAATTCACGACCTCTTTACTCAAGCCCTCAATACCCTTGGTGTCGCAGACATCAACGTTGTTTTAGAGCGCCCTAAAGTTGCTGAACACGGTGACTTAGCTTGTAATGTCGCCATGCAAATGGCACGCGCATTAAAGAAGAACCCTCGCGAAATCGCCACTAACCTCGTAGAAACCCTTCAAGCTAATCCTGAAACGGCCGCTTTGATTCAAGCTTTTGAAATCGCTGGTCCCGGTTTTATCAATATGCGATTAAGCGATGAAGCCAAATCAGCCGTTGTCAAAAAGGTGCTCCAAGAAGGCTCAACGTATGGTCAAAACAAAGACCATAACGGTGAAAGCATCCTTATCGAATACGTTTCTGCCAACCCGACGGGCCCCTTGCACTTAGGTCACGCTCGTCAAGGTGCCCTCGGTGACGTTTTATCCAACTTGATGAAGAGTCAAGGTTGGAACGTTTGCCGTGAGTTCTACTACAACGATGCCGGCGTTCAAATCCAAACGTTGACGACGTCAGTTCAACTTCGTGCTAAGGAAATTTTGGGCGAAACGATTCAATTCCCCGAAAACGGTTACCAAGGCGACTATATCAAGAGCATTGCTAAGGATTTCTTAGCTCAAAAGACCATCACAACGCGCGAAGGTGAAACGATCACGGCTTCTGGCGACGTCAACGACGAAGCCAGCATTCGAGTGTTCTCTGTCGGCTATTTGAAAAACGAACAAGACAGCGACCTCCAAGCCTTGGGTGTGAGCTTTGACAACTACTTCTTGGAAAGCTCCTTGTACACGAACGGCTTGGTACGTCGTGCAGTTGATGCCATGGTTCAATCCGGTTACACCTATGAGCAAGACGGCGCTTTGTGGTTGCGTACGACCGACTTTAAGAAGTTCGGTGACGACAAAGACCGTGTGATGCGTAAAAGCGACGGTCACTTCACATATTTTGTGCCCGATGTTGCCTACCACCTTAAAAAGTTTGAGCGTGGTTTTGTGAAAGCCATCAACATTCAAGGCTCTGACCACCATGGTACGGTTGCCCGTGTTCGCATTGGTGTTCAAGTCGCTGGCAAGGTTCTCAATTTAGACCTTCCAGAAGTCTTCCCTGACTACGTCTTGCACAAGATGCTCAAGGTCGTTATGGATGGCGAAGAGGTCAAAATGAGTAAGCGCTCTGGCTCTTACGTGACGTTGCGCGACCTCGTTGATTGGGTCGGTAAAGATGCCGCACGCTTCTTCTTAATTAGCCGTAAGGCCGACAGTGAATTCGTATTTGACGTGGATTTGGCTCGTGCCCAATCCGATGAAAACCCGGTCTATTACCTCCAATACGCTCACGCTCGTATTTGCTCGGTTTTGGCCCAAGCCAAGGAAAAGAATTTTGCTGTCCCGAGTTTCGAAGAGGCCGCTGCAGTTGGCTTAAGCGTCTTAAACGACAAGACGGCTTTTGCTTTGATGGCTCGCTTGAGTGAATTCCCCGAGGTGTTGACTTTGGCTGCAAAGGATTTTGCTCCCCACTCCTTGTGCTTCTATTTGAAGGACTTGGCTGGCGACTTCCACGCCTTCTATAACGCCCAACGTATTTTGGTCGAAGAAGACGATGTTCGTAATGCCCGCTTGGCACTTTTATTGGCAACGCGCCAAGTGCTTCGCAACGGCTTTGCATTACTCGGCATTAGCGCACCGGAAAAAATGTAAGGGTGACTTATGGCAATCAATTTTTCTAAAGGCGGTCTTTGGACCGGTATCTTGATCGGAACGGCGCTTGGCTGCACGTTATCGGCCATCGTTGCCTTGGCCATCACCAATGCGCCGATTCCTTTTGTTGAAAAGGTACAAAAGTCCTCCACGCCCGTAGACGCTTCTGCATTAGATGGCAAGGATCCGAATACGGCGCTTTATGACAACAAGACGCGTTCCGCAACCGAGGAAGCACTTTCCAACATTAAAACGGTAGAAGCACCGACTTCCAGCCAATTGGCTGAAGAAACCAATTCGCTTCAAAACGATGGAACGGTTTACCGAATCCAAGCGGGGGCTTTCCGTAATGAAAAGGATGCGCAAAAGGTTCAAACGGATTTGGCATTTATCGCCTTAGAAGCGGACGTTGTTAAATCAACCGATGCCGGTGTTACGCTCTACCGCGTAATGTTAGGCCCATTTGAAACAGCCAAGGAAGCCAATGAGTTGCAACAACGCCTCTCTGCCAATGGCTTTGACTCTATGGTTGTTCGCAACAAGCCGCAGAACTGATCATGCGTCATTGGATTTTCGGTTTATTAGCGTTTTGCGCGGGTTCTGTAGCCATCGCTGCTGAGCCCGTTGAAGGCAAAGATTATATTTTGGTTAAGCCCGTGGCCCCTTCGTCATCGGAGAAAATCGAAGTTGTTGACTTTTTCTCCTACACCTGCGGTCACTGCTTCCGTCTCTCTCCTTTGATTGAAGAGTGGGCAAAAAAGATCCCTAACGATGTCACTTTGGTGCGCAGCCCAGTGGCTTGGGATGAGTCCACAGAATTCTTAGCCCGTGTGTACTTCACTTTTGATGCCTTGGGTCGCTTAGAAGACCTTCATCCGCTTTTTTGGCAAGACATCATGGGCGGAAAGATTACGAGCTCGGACAGCTTAACCGCATGGCTCACTCAAAATAAAGTTGACTTAAACGAATGGGACAAACTCTACAATTCGTTTGCGGTCAATATGAGCACTAAACAAGCTACTCAACGTTGGCAAGACTACCAATTAGATGCCACGCCCTATATCGGCGTGGCCGGTAAATACTTAACAGCCCCCCATTTGGCAGGCTCTCGTCAGAAATCAATGGAAGTTCTTAATTGGCTCATCGAAAAAGAGCGCAAAGAACGCCAAAGCAAACAGTAATAAGAGGTTTTGTGATGCAAATTGATGCTTCGATTTTTAAAGCTTACGACATCCGTGGCGTTGTAGATAAGACGCTCACAACTCAAGCCGCCTTCGCTATTGGCCAAGCGCTTGGTGCTTTGGCCAAAGAAAAAGGCGTTGACACGATGTGTGTCGGTCGTGACGGTCGTTTATCCGGCCCTAAACTCTCCGAAAGCCTAATGCAAGGGATCACCGATCAAGGCGTCAATGTTAAGTCCATCGGCTTGACTCCCACCCCGGTTTTGTACTTTGCTACTGTTTTAACTGGAACAGATTCTGGCGTTGCTGTCACCGGCTCTCATAACCCGCCTGAATACAATGGGTTAAAGATGATGATGGCTAAGGAAACGCTTTTTGGCGAAGGCATTCAATCCTTGCGTCAACGCATTGAAGCAGGCATCGCCTCTAGTGAGAAAAAAGGCAGCATTGAAGAAATTGATGTTGTAACGCCCTACATGAATAAGGTGCTCTCTGACGTCAAATTGGCCCGTCCGATGAAAGTTGCTATTGACTGTGGTAACGGTGTCACCGGCCCTATGGCTGTTGAGCTCTTTAAGCGTTTAGGTTGCGAAGTCACGGCACTATTTGCCGATATTGACGGTCACTTCCCCAATCACCATCCGGATCCGTCTAAGCCCGCCAATCTTCAAGACCTTATCGAATGCGTCAAGACCTCTGACGTTGAATTAGGCTTAGCTTTTGACGGTGATGGCGACCGCTTGGGCGTTGTGACAAAATCTGGCCAAATCATCTACCCTGACCGTCAAATGATGCTGTTTGCTGCTGACATTCTTGAACGTCACCCGGGTGAACGCATTATCTATGACGTCAAGTGCACGCGTCGTTTGGTGCCGTGGATCAAAAACCATGGCGGCATTCCTACCATTTGCTGCACCGGTCACTCCTTGGTCAAAGCTAAGCTCAAAGAAACGCAGGCCCCGTTTGCAGGCGAAATGAGCGGTCACTTGTTCTTTAACGATGAACGTTGGCCGGGCTTTGATGATGGCTTGTACGCCGGTGCTCGTATTTTGGAAATTTTGTCTCGTCACGCCAATCCGTCTGACGTTTTGGAAGCACTTCCGACAGCAGTGAATACGCCCGAATTGCATATTGAGATGGCAGAAGGTGAAAACAAGCGCTTCGTACAACGTTTGCAAGAAGAACTGCATTTTGACGATGCAACCGATATCATCAAAATTGACGGTATTCGTGTGGAATGGGAAGACGGCTTTGCCTTAGCTCGTTCCTCCAATACTACCCCGGTCGTTGTGTTGCGCTTAGAGGGTGACACCAAGGAAGCTTTAGCTCGCATTCAAAAGCGCTTCGGTGAAGCTCTTAAGTCTGTTGACAGTACGATCACTCTCCCGTTTGAGATTTAAGATGAAAGTTTTTATTACTGGTGCTTCGAGTGGCATTGGCGCTGCATTAGCCAAAGAGTTTGCCTCCCGCGGGGCAACGCTTGGGTTAGTTGCTCGTCGTTTGGATCCGATCAAGGAATTGATTGCAACGCTCCCCAATGCTGAGCAACACAAGGCTTATGCCTGTGACGTGACCGATCGTGATCGTTTGATTGCCATGGCGCGTGAATTTGATGAAGAAGTCGGCGGTGCCGATATTGTGATTGCCAACGCTGGCATCAGTGTCGGCGTCAAGACGCAATATTACGAAGACTTGGCCGTGATGGAAAAGGTCTATCAAACCAACGTCTTTTCAATGGCGACGACCTTCCATGCCTTTATCGAACCGATGATTGAACGCAAACACGGTACCCTCGTGGGTATCGGTAGCGTCGCTGGCATTCGTGGCATGCCCGGTACTGAAGCTTATTGTTCCAGTAAATCCGCTGTGATTACGTACTGCGAAAGCTTGCGTGTTGAAATGAAAAAGCATGGTGTAGACGTCTTGACGATTAGCCCGGGCTTTGTCAAAACGCCTTTGACAGACGTCAATCCGTACCCGATGCCCTTTATTTTGACACCGGAAGAGTTCGCCAAGCGCGCAGCTGATGCCATTATGGCTAAGCGCACCTACGCCACGATTCCGTGGCAAATGGGTGTTGTCTCCAAGATCTTGCGAATGATTCCAAACTGTCTTTTTGACAAGATTTTCGGCAATCGTAAGCAAAAGCCTCGCAACTCCGAAATTCATCGGGCTTAATTTTAAAGCCGAAGGTTTTCTCCTTCGGCTTTATTATTTTAAGAGGCTGCAGCAAGCCAACCATCGATAACTTGGCAGACATCTGCACCGTAATTTTCGATGCGTTTTTCACCGATCCCACAGATCCCTTCCAACTGTTCGGGCTTTCTCGGCTTTCTTCGGACAATTTGAACAAGCGTTTTGTCGGGGAAAATGTTGTAGGCAGCCAAACCCTTTTCGTGCGCCATGTCACTGCGCCAACGTCTTAAAACTTGGAAGAGTTTTTGCTCTTGATCGGTCAAATCATCGTGATCATAGACCTTGCGACTGCTGAGCTGCTTATGCCCATCAATACGTACGAAGAATGATTCCTCGCCTTTTAATAGGGCCTTGGCTTTGGCGTTGACGCTTAAAACGTTATAACAATCGTAGTTCCCATCAACGTAGTGACGAGTGATTAGCTGACGAAGAATCTTGCGCCAATATTTAAGTGAGTGCTCTTTCCCAATACCAAACGTTGGGAGTTCATGATGGTCTTTTTCAAAGACCTTATCGGTCGCCACTCCCCTTAAGACATTAATGACATGTGATGCACCAAATCCCATTTGATTGGTCTTCGAGCAACGATAAATACACGATAGGAGCTTTTGGGCATCCTTTGAGGCGTCTTTCATTTGGGGTGGATTTTCGCAATTGTCACAGTTGCCACAAGCTTGAGAATGTTCGCCAAAATAAGAAAGCAACAATTCACGACGACAACTCACGGCTTCTGCCAATCCCAACATGCTGTCGAGTTTATGAAAGCAGACTTGTTTGTGAAGCTCTTCAGCATCACTATTTTCTAAAAAGTAGCGTTGCTGAACAACGTCTTCCAAACCGTAAAATAAAACGGCCTCTGACGGTAAACCATCACGCCCTGCCCGACCGGTTTCTTGGAAATAGTTTTCAATCGACCTTGGCATATCCACATGGATAATAAAACGCACATCCGGCTTATCAATGCCCATCCCAAAGGCAATAGTCGCGGCCATAACACAGGGGCGTTCAAAGAATGCTCTTTGGTTTAACTCTCGCTCTTCTGCGCTTAATCCCGCATGATAAATGAGCGCATCAATGCCCCGACTTTGAAGAAGTTCTGCGACCTCTTCGGTTCGACGGCGTGTTGCGCAATAAATAATCCCCGACTCGTGCAAATGCTCGCCCAAAATGAAATTGACCGCTTGATCCAAGTAGCCTTGTCCCTTTTCATACATACGGTAACGAATGTTCGGTCGATCAAAACTCGTAATAAATCGTTTGGGGTTAATGAGCAAACGATCCACGATTTCTTGGCGAGTTTGTTCGTCAGCGGTGGCAGTAAGTGCCATTCTCGGAACCTGAGGGAAACGAGTGCGAAGGATATCTAACTGCTGGTATTCCGGTCGGAAATCATGTCCCCAAACCGAAATGCAGTGGGCCTCATCAACCGCAAAGAGATTGACCTGAAGTGTTTCCAAGAAGTCCAACATGCTTGGCTTTAAAAGTCGCTCTGGGGCAACATAAAGAAGCTTCACGGTTCCTTGGCGCAAGCGACGATAAATGTCGCGGGCCTCTTCGTTTGTCAATGAGGAATTAATAGCCACGGCACTGACGCCGGCATCGTTGAGTTGATCGACCTGATCTTTCATCAGGGCAATGAGCGGAGAGACGACAACGGCTAACCCCGGGCGCATAAGCGCAGGGATCTGATAACAGAGGCTTTTCCCGCCCCCTGTCGGCATAAGAACTAAAGCATCTTGGCCTGCAACCGCAGTATCGATTACATCTTTTTGAACGCCACGAAAAGCGTCATAGCCAAAATACTTCTTTAATATTTCTTCGCTGGTCATCTGAGAAATCAATTGAACTCCGACAGTATACCTACGCTGAGAGACACTCGGTATTTCACTACTATATGATGGGATTAGGAATAGGCTACAATGAAGAAACGGAAAGGGTTAACATCGGCGCAAAATGATGCGCTTTGAATTGATACTGCTTCCCTTCCCACACCATCCCGATTCTCCACAATCGGGAAATGGTGAATTTATTTTTTTTTTGTTTGATTTCGAAAGGATCTGCTCCCATGTTCAAAATCATTAAGAATGCCAACCTCTACACCCCGGCCCCTGTCGGCAAGAAAGACATCTTGATTTGCGGTGACAAGATTGTTGCCATCGAAGATAGTCTTGATGCTTACAAATTCCCTGGTGAAGTGGAAGTGATTGATGTTCAAGGTGCCACGGTTACGCCGGGCTTTTTTGATCAACACGTTCACTTAACGGGTGGTGGTGGCGAAGGCGGTCCTGCAACGCGAGTGCCGCCCGTCATGCCGTCCCAACTTTTGCGTGCCGGTATCACCACGGTTTGCGGCGTCATGGGAACGGAAGGGACGACGAAATTTCCGGAAGAACTCTATGCAAAGGTGATGGGCTTGCGCCAAGAAGGCTTGACCGCTTTCATGCATACGGGCTCTTACCAATTCCCGTCTCCCACGATTACGGGCAATGCTCGTAAGGACATCATCGCTGTGGAACCTGTGCTTGGCGTGAAGATTGCATTGGCTGACCACCGTTGCTCCTTCCCCACAGACGATGAAATGCTCAAGCTTGTCGCTGACGTTCGTATGGGCGGTATGCTCTCCGGTAAGAAGGGCGTCTTGCACGTTCACTTGGGTGACTTCGGTGGTGCCTATGAACAATTTGAACGCTTAATCGCTCGTGGTTTGGCTCGCCATCACTTCTCCCCGACGCACACGGGTCGTGAACCGAAGTTGTTCGAACAAGCCATTGAATTTGCCAAGAAGGGTGGCGTGATTGACATCACCTCGGGTGGTGGCAACGTCTATCCGTTTGTCGAATGCGTCGAACGCGTTTTGAAGGCCGGTGTTGATCGCTCTCGCATCACGATGAGCTCTGACGGTAACGGTTCTATGCCGAAGTTTGATGAAAACGGCAACATGATTGCTATCGTGGCCGCTCCTGTCAATGCTAACCACTCCATGCTCAAGGAAATGGTCGCTGCCGGCATCAATTTTGAAACCGCTTTAATGATGACCACTTCTAACGTGGCAGACTCTTTGGGCGTTAAGGAAGCTCGCGTCAATGTTGGCGCTACGGCTAACCTTTGTGTTTTGACGAAGGACTTGGATGTCGACACCGTGATGGCTCGTGGCGTCGTCTGGGTTCAAGGCGGTCAAAGCGTCAAGTTGGGTAACTTCGAAGCCTAATTCGCCTTAGCAAAAACGGGAACCTCTATCAAAAGAAGTTCCCGTCTTTTATTCGATTAGAGGTATCGCAGAAAAATTAGCGGTACCTCTTTTTCGTTTTAACGCAACTCGCGAACGTCACGACCGTGACGATCTTCTTCAACAGCGATACGTTCTGCACGCATGCAAGCTGCCGCCGTAAACAAAACGTCAGAGGAAGAATTCAAAGCCGTTTCAGCCGAGTCTTGCAACACGCCGATGATAAAGCCAACGGCGACTACTTCCATGGCGACCGTTGCATCAATGCCAAATAAACCGCAAGCCAAGGGAATCAACATCAAGGAGCCACCCGGCACACCAGAAGCACCGCAAGCACAAACAGAAGCGATGAAACTTAAAACGAGAGCCGTCCAGAAACTCACTTCAATGTTCAAGCTGTGGGCGGCAGCCAACGTCAAAACCGTAATCGTGATGGCAGCACCGGCCATATTGATGGTTGCGCCCAAAGGAATCGTGATGGAGTAGGTACCTTCATCCAAATTCAAACGACGGCACATCCCCATGTTCACAGGAATGTTTGCAGCAGACGAGCGCGTAAAGAAAGCCATCACGCCACTTTCGCGAAGCGTAGCAATCGTCAAAGGATAGGGATTTTTGCGAATACAGCACCAAACCAAGAAGGGGTTGAGAACCAATGCAACAAAGAGCATGCAACCCAACAAAACGACCAGCAATTGCAAGTAGCCTTCAAAGACTTCAATACCGGTCGTGGCTACAGTACCCGAAACCAAACCGAAGATACCAAAAGGTGCCAAGCGAATCACAACGCTCACCACAAACTCAACACCACGGGACAAGTCCGCCATGAATTGACGAGAAGAGTCAGAAGCATGACGCAATGCCACACCCAAGCCCGTTGCCCATGCCAAGATACCGATGTAATTGCCCTTTAATAAAGCATTGACCGGGTTATCGAAGACAGACAACAACATATTGCGCATAACTTCAAGCACGCCGCCCGGGGAGGACACTTGTGCATCGTTAGTCACCAACATGATTTGAGTGGGGATGAAGTAGCTCACCGTCACAGCAATTAACGCAGCGCCAAAAGTCCCGATGACATAGAGGACAATCACGGGCTTAATGTGGGCCTTCGTTTCGACATCGTGATTGGCAATGGCAGACATCACCAATACAAACACCAAAAGCGGAGCAACGGCCTTTAATGCAGAAATGAAAAGAGTCCCTAAAAAGGCACTCGAAATCGCAAGCTGCGGGAAAATATAGGCACAACCAACGCCCAATATAAGGGCGACGAGAATTTGTTTAACAAGCGAAGCCTGCAAGAAAGGCATCGCAAATTTGATCATGGTACGTTTGGGCATAATAGAGTCTTCTTATTTTGGGTTAAATCCATGTTTGGCGGAGTGCGCCAAAAAACTTTAACTTAACCATAACAAGTTTTATTCACTTGGCTGTTGTTTTATTGAGCAAATTCGTTATTGGCTAGGGCTTTCGCCCTATGGCGAACTTCAAGCTGTTAGGCTCTTATGCCTAGAGAAAAGCCAAAATAGGTAGGAAATGAAAATTTCAAAAAGTTGTTGAACCTTAAGCAACAGTTTTTAGTCCAATCACCGAAGCAATCAAAGTGGTGATGCAAAATAAACGGGCAAAAGAGGCGCGTTCACCAAAAATAAGAATCCCTAAAAGGACCGTTCCGACCGCACCGATCCCCGTCCAAACAGGATAAGCTGTTCCAATCGGCAACTCTTTCGTAGAGTAAGCCAATAGCACCATACTCAAAGTAAGACTCAATAAAAAGCCACCGCCCCATAAATAATAGGCAGTCCCTACCGCCTCTTTCATCATTCCCAAACAAAAAGCGAAAGCGGATTCAAATAGGCCGGCAACAATCAGAATAATCCAGTGCATCTGATTTCATCATTAAATAGAGCTTTCGATCTTAACCGATTTACATTTCATGTCGATTACACACCATAAACCGTAACAATTTGAAGACTTATATGGCGTACGGAATTGCCGTAAACTTTAGTGGTGTTAATTCATTCTTATTTCATGAGACAAAAATGCGCTCACTGTTTCGTTTGTCATTAATTGCGATCACTGCCACATTGTGCGCTTGTTCTTCGGTCAAGCCGCCCTCTGTTACGCCCCCGGAAGCCTCTGAAGAAGCGTTCCGATTGGAAGCCTCCGGAGAACAAGTCTTTCGATGCTTAATTGACGCTCGTGGTTGGTATTGGAAATTTGAAGCCCCCAATGCTTATCTTTTCGATCCGCAAACAAATCAAGCCGTTGCTAAACACGGCTATAACTTCACTTTTGTTCATAATGACGGCTCACGCCTAACCACTCGGATTGTATCTACTGCACCACAAGGGGAAAAAGATCTCTCCGACGCTCTTTTTACTGTCGCCAGTCGAGACGGTTATGGGCGCTTATCTCAAATTCAATATATCCAACGTCTTAATGCCAAAGGCGGAGTACCCACCACCGTGTGTACAAAAGAAAAAAGAGGACAACTGGCAAGAGTCCCCTTCACGGCTGATTTCATCTTTTATCGCTCAAAAATAGACCAAATACCTTGAAAAATCAAGCAAATTTAGCTACAATCAGAGACTATTTGATAAATTATTTCAAGGGTATTTAGAAGATGGCGACCGTTGGTGATTACCTTCAGAGCCTTCCGACCGATCGTCGTGTCGCGATGGCAAAAATCTGCAGTTTAATTCGTCGTTCCGCACGCGGTGTTCGCGAGAGCATGCGTCAGTCTTTGGCATTCTATGAATTGCAAGGCCCTCTTTTTGCTCTCGAATCAGGCGAAAAGGACATGACGTTGTTCGTTGCTGAAAAGAGCGTGATCGAGTCCTTCAGCGACAAGTTCATCCAAGTGGATCTTGAGCGTCAAAGTCTCTTTTTCCCGGACTTAAATCGTATCCCCTTGGACATCATTGAAAAGATTGTTCGCGAGTCCGTGACGGCTCGTCGTGCAACCGTCGCCGCCGGTGCTGTTCCCACGCAAGACGATTTGTTGAGCATTTGGGGCAAGACGGCTGAAGACGCAAAAGCACCGCCTCCGACTGTTCGCATCTCGATGAAGAGCCGCGAAGAAGAAGAGGCCGAGACCCAAACAAGCGCTGAGAAGTAATTTATCCTTCTCATTTGAAAAGCGAGCATCTGCTCGCTTTTTCTATGGGTGCGATAGTTTTTCGGCGTTTTTCTTACAATGTTTCGCTCCAAACTCGTGGTTTTCGGTATCCTTAACCCATGTCGAACAAAAAATTGAACTCCGTTCATTCTGACAAGCGCCTTACGCGCAATGTCGCATTAGCTCTAGCTTGCAAAATTGCCATTATTGCTTGCCTAGGCTTTTTGTTTTTTGGTTCGGGCAATCGCATCTCGGTCAATGATGAGGTCGTTAGCCAACGACTTTTATTGACCGAACAAAGCAAGGCGCCCAATCCCAATAACCCCTAAATTCATTGGGATTATGCCAGGCATTAACCAATCATAAGTCTTTAAAAAAGGACAAAACATGATTTCCTCTGAATTAGTGGACCTTTCGCGTTTGCAGTTTGCATTAACGTCTATGTACCACTTTATCTTCGTTCCCCTGACCTTGGGCTTATCTTTCCTTTTGGTGGTTATGGAAGCTTGCTACTTGATCACCGGTCGTGAAGTCTATAAAGATATGACCAAATTCTGGGGCAAACTCTTTGGCATTAACTTTGCCTTAGGTGTTGCCACCGGGATTACCATGGAATTCCAATTTGGCACCAACTGGGCCTATTACTCTCACTATGTGGGGGATATTTTCGGGGCTCCGCTTGCCATTGAAGGGCTTATGGCCTTTTTCTTGGAATCCACCTTCATCGGGCTTTTCTTCTTTGGTTGGAAGCGCTTAAAGAAAGGCACTCACTTTTTAGTAACGTTCTTTATGGCCATCGGCTCCAACTTGTCCGCCCTATGGATTTTGATTGCTAACGCCTGGATGCAATACCCCACCGGCTCTTCCTTTAATTTCCAAACGATGCGTATGGAAATGACGGACTTTCTCGCTGTCATCTTAAGTCCTTGGGCACAAGCGAAGTTCGGGCATACGATCTCTGCCGGTTACATGACCGGCGCTGCCTTTGTTTTAGCAATTTCTGCTTGGTACATCCTTAAAGGTCGTGACATGGAATTTGCTAAGCGCTCTTTCCGTTTGGCTGCTACCTTTGGTTTAATCGTTTCCATCTTCACCATTCATTTAGGTGACGAGTCCGGCTACCTTGTCGCTCGCGATCAACCCGCAAAGATGGCCTCGATGGAAGCCGTTTGGGAAACGCACCCGGCTCCTGCTCCGATGACCGTTTTCGGTCTTCCTGATGAAAAAGAACAAATCACGCGTGCCAATGTCGAAATTCCCTGGCTTTTCGGCATCATCGCCACACGTTCCTTGGATACTGAAATCATCGGTATCAAAGAACTTGTTGCTCAAAATAAAGCCCGTATCCAAAACGGTATCGTGGCCTTAGAAACACTCTCGGCCCTTCGTCGTGATCCCTCTCAACCGGTTTTGCAAGAGCGCTTTAAGCAATATGAAAAGGACTTGGGTTACGGCATGCTTTTGCATAAGTACACCAATGAACCCAGTCGCGCAACGCCTGAGATGATTGAACAGGCCGCCCTTGATACGATCCCGAACGTCAATATTATGTTCTGGGGTTTCCGTGCCATGGTGGGTTGTGGCTTAGCCCTTCTCTTTATCTTTGGTTTGAGTCTTTATTACTCCTTCAAGGACGTCATTGCCAACCGCACGTGGTTGCTTCGCACTGCCTTTGTGGCATTGCCCTTACCGTGGATTGCTTGTGAATTGGGCTGGATGGTGGCCGAATACGGTCGCCAACCCTGGAGCATCTACGAAGTCTTGCCGGTTCACCTCTCAACGTCAACGCTCTCTGTGGCGAGCGTTACCGGTTCTTTGATTGGTTTTGTTTTGCTCTACTCCGCCTTATTGGTTGTAGAAATGTGGTTGATGGTTCGCTTGGTTAAGACCGGCCCCAGTTTGTTGGGTACGGGCCGCTACTACTTTGAACAAAAAGTCAGTGCAGATAAGGAGTAAACACAAATGTTGATCGATTATGAAATTCTCAAACTGATCTGGTGGCTCTTTATCGGTGTATTGTTGGTCGGTTTTGCCGTCATGGACGGTCAAGATATGGGCGTAGGTACCCTTTTACCCTTCTTGGGCAAAACGGATACCGAACGCCGCATCATGATCAATACCGTAGCTCCCCACTGGGACGGCAACCAAGTTTGGTTGTTAACGGGCGGTGGCGCGATCTTTGCCGCATGGCCCTTGGTCTACGCAACGGCCTTCTCCGGCCTTTACTGGGCCTTGTTTATCGTCTTAGCCGCCTTAATCTTGCGCCCCGTTGCATTTGATTATCGAAGCCGCGTACCCGCTCAAAAGTGGCGTTCCTCTTGGGACTGGGCGCTTTTTATCGGTAGCTTTGTTCCACCCATCATTTTTGGTGTGGCTTTTGGCAATATGCTCCAAGGCGTGCCGTTTCACTTCGATGAAACCTTGCGCTCGACCTATACGGGAAGCTTTTGGGCATTGTTAAATCCCTTTGCCCTGCTCTGCGGTGTGGTCTCCATTGCCATGACGGTGTTTCACGGTGCCAACTATCTTTTGCTTCGCACCTCGGGTGAATTGCAAGCCCGTGCTCGCAAAGTTGGGATTGTTGCCGGTGCCGTCACGTTGCTCTTATTTGCCATTGGGGGCATTTGGGTTTACTACGGAATCCCCGGCTACATTGCCTCTCATTTAGACCCCGCCGGTGTTGCCAATCCCTTAGCAAAGTCGGTGGTCATGGAAGAAGCTGCTTGGTTTACGAACTTTAGACAATACCCGGCTCTTTATGCCGTGCCTGCTTTAGCCATTATTGCTGCGGGCCTCGGTACGTTGAGCCAATATGTTTGGAAACCTTTGACGGCTGTCATTAGCTCGGCCATCAGCATCCTTTGCATTGTGCTCACGCCCCTGATTGCGATGTTCCCGTTTGTGTTGCCCTCTTCAAGTCACTTAGTGTCGTCTTTGACGATTTGGGACTGCACAAGCTCCCAGCTCACCTTACAAGTGATGTTTATTGTGACGTTGATTTTCTTACCCTTAGTGCTCATCTACACAAGCTGGGCTTATAAGGTCATGAGTGGCAAATTGACGGTTCAATACATTAAAGAAAACGACAAGACGCTCTACTAAGAGGAGAAATGCATGTTCTACATTTACTGGTTTGTCGGTCTGATGTTAGCTATCGTCGCAAGTGTCATGATGGCTTCTCACTATGAATTCACTCATAGTGACGAAAAACGTGACGAGTAATGAAAGGGATTAGTATCTTTTTCGCTCGCTTTATTTCCATCGTGGCGGCCATTGCCGTCACGGTGGGGGTAACGCTTTACCCTCGAGCGATTGCCCTTGATATGCACTCGGTTCCCCACGGGTGGCTTGTTTGCTTATTAATGGGAATGAGTGCCGCTTACGTTTACGGGTTTGGGTTTGTTCCCCAACATCCGATTCTCAAAATTATCTTTTCTCCGATCGTGGCTTGGCCTTTGATTGCGATCGGCACGATTCAAATTTTCTTCTAACCGATCAATCTCGACGCAAAAGCCAATGAAGCTGAATTTGCGCCGTATTGACGCTATCGGAAATCCACACAACTCCGTCTTGCACCGTGACGGATAACTGCATCGTGCGACTCATAAGTTTGGCAAGTGTTTCCACTTCGTGATCCAACACCTTTGCGACGGACAGTTTGGCAACCTTACGCATATCGCTCATATTTTGTTGCCACCAAGGCTCTAAACGGTCTTCTCCGTAAGCCACCACAATCACTTCATCACTGCGACCAGCTGACTTTCGGATTTGTTTGATATCGGGCACCCCCACTTCAATCCAGCGAGCGACACGTCCCGTATCATCAATCTCCCAAAGAGCGGGTTCACCTTCTGTTGAAAGTCCACGCCCAAACTCCAAGCGCATATCGGTTTCACCCACAAAAAGACAAAAGGTCAATAAGCGCACTGCCAATCGCTCTTCCGTTTCCGAAGGGTGACGAGCAAGCGTGCACAAGTGACTGCCGTAATAACTACGGTCAATATCCGAGATATCGATGGATGCTTTATAGATGGTTGCGCCAAGAGCCATGAGAGAAAATTCCTTTAAATTCGTCGCTATATTAGTCGCTTAGTAAAACAAAAGCCAGATTCCCCTTTCGAAGAACCTGGCTAAGATTAAGTCGTCTGACTTAAATTAAGTGCAATTAGAAGCGATATTGCATTTGAACGCCAACCAAATAGCAGTCCAACTTGTCGTATTCACCAACCTTAGAACCACCAACTTTGTCGTAGAGATCTTTATCACCAACGCCCTTCAAGTAGGCTGCACCAACGTCAAATTGCAAGTCGTCGTTGTACTTGTAGGTAGAACCCAACGTTAACCAGAGACGATCCGTATCAGGAATCACGGCCATACGCGTGGATTGATCATCAATCGGATCCATTTCGTAAGCGATACCGCCACGAACCGTCCACTTACCGTTCAACTTATAGTCAGCACCAACAGAGAAGAGCCAAGTGTCTTCCCAATCATTTTCAATGGATACGCTCCCAAGAAGAGCATCTGAGGTTAAACTACCACCAAGGGGCAAAGAAGGAACGTTTTTATTCTTAATCGTCAAATTATCAAAATTCGACCACTTTGCCCAACGAACCAAACCAGACAAACGCAACTTTTCTGTAGTTTCCCACGTACCCGTCAACATAACAGTATCAGGTGTTTTGACTGTTGCAGAAGATTGGAATGTCAAAGATTTCAAATGATGATTTTCAAGCAGAGGACTCGTCACCGTAAAGTCGCCGTCAGCCTCATGCTCGATTGCAGAGCGATAAGACAAACCAATGCGAACCGTTTCGGTAGGTTGAATCATAATGCCAATGTTATAACCCCAGTCCCAACTATCAGCTTCAATCGCACCATGGCCAAGAGTGCTACCAGGCCCCATACCCATGGCCAATTCAGCTTTTGCGTACTGGACAGAAACACCACCACCAATGCTAATGAAGTCATTGACCTTATAAGCAAAGCTCGGATTCATGTCGAACGTGTAGATTTTGGAGTTCGTACCACGATTACCAAGGGCCCAATTGTCATCGTATTCCGTACCCATACCGAACGGAACCGTCATAGCAAAACCCAACCACAATTGGTCATTGACTTGACGCGTGATGTAACCAGCGGGAATCATTTGACCCTTCAAACGACCATTTTCTTCAACACCTGCATAATCGCCTTTACCCTTGAACGGAGCGTCAACAGCAATCCAAACACCACCGGCTTGCATTTGAACGCCCGGCAACAAAGTCATACCAGCGGGGTTATAGTGAACGGCAGACAAGTCGTCACCCACGATCCCGGCACCGGCGTAAGCACGGCCGAGACCCAAAGAAGATTGTTCCGTTAATTGGAAACCGGCTGCAAAAGCAGCAGACGTAGCAGCGGCAGCAGCGGTCAACACTAAACCGGCAGCACTCTTTTTGATCAAAGACATTTGATTCTCTCCAAGAGAAAATAAGAATTAAGCTATGGTGCAATGATGCGTCTTTGCTTTGCAATCAATGCACTAAATGAAAATCGTTATGCATTTTGCTGATTTTCAATAGCTAAAAACGACTTCAAAATTAAGTAGAAACCCTAATACTAACCTGAATAGCCTAATCTACTTGCGAAAAAACTCCACCAAACGGTGGAGTTTTTCGAGGTTTGATCCTTATTTGATGGCTAATCAGAGAAAACCGGTCGGTATTGACGCAATCGCATCCAGCCGAAAATAATGCGGTAAGCCACCCAAATGCTCAGCACCAAAAAGCCACCTAACCAAATAAGGGGACCGACCACAAAAGGCGTTAGCACGACACCAACGATCATCACCAACCCCGTCCAAGCCATACCGTACCAAAAGGTACGAATTTGCCACGAAAAGTGGGATTCTAAAAAGGTTCCGCGCGCATCGGGTGCCTTCACATAGTTGAGCACCACAGCCGCAATGGAGGGCCAACCAAACAAAAAGGCGGAGATAATGGTTGCACCCGTCATCAATCCGATCACAATGCTCAAACCATGAAGCACATAGACCAATTGAGTAATGAACAACAAACTATTGTTGGAACCATTTTGATTTTGTTGAGGAACGATATCTGACATTATTTTTCGGCCTTAAAAAACAAAAACATCCATGTAACAAAGGTAGCACAAAAGTGCACCAATCGTGCAAAATATACCCAACGTTTTGTAAGTCTTTTTAAGGAAGCAGTCCCGTGAGAATTTTGTTAGTCGAAGACGATCCGATGATCGGTGAAGGCGTTGTTGACGGCTTAAGCGATGAAGGCTACGCTGTGGATTGGGTTCAAGACGGCAACTCCGCCCTCTTGGCATTGCGAACGACAGAATTTTCTCTCGTTGTTTTAGATCTGGGATTGCCTGGAAAAGACGGCATTCGTGTATTACAAGAACTTCGTGCAGACCATAATCTCACACCGGTCTTAGTTACGACCGCCCGTGATACCGTGGAAGATCGTGTGAAAGGGCTTGACGCCGGTGCTGATGACTATCTCATTAAACCCTTTGACTTAGACGAGCTTTTTGCCCGTGTCAGAGCCCTTTTGCGTCGTTCTGCCGGTCGAGCAACCCCCTCCATCGAACGCGGTCGCCTTCAAATTAAACCGGCCACACACGAAGTCATTTATGACGGTAACCAAGTGCTTTTATCCGGCAAGGAATTTGCCCTTTTGTTGGCCTTAGCTGAACGCCCGGGGCTCGTTCTCTCTCGTGCTCAATTGGAAGAACGCCTCTACAGCTGGGATACGTCTGTGGGCAGTAACGCCATCGAAGTGCATATTCACCACCTTCGCAAAAAACTCAGCGAAGACGCGATTAAGACGGTTCGTGGCGTAGGCTACATCCTTGAGGCCTAATCATGTATTCCATTCGCGATCGACTCTTATGGACGTTTTGTGTTTGTCTGGTATTGGCTGGTATTGCTGCCACCTACATGACATTTACTTCAGCTCGTTCTGAAGTCAATCACTTTTTGGATATTGAACTGCGCCAAATCGCACTTTCCGTTGGCTCTAACAAAGATTGGGCGGCCTACCCCTTACGAATCAATCAAGCCACTGATAACCTCGTGGTTATTCAGATTCATAACGAGAAAACCAATCAAATTAAATTTTCCGAAGGTTTGAACGAACCCATTCCTGTGCCGCAAAACTCTGGCTATGCAAATATTTTGCATGAAGGAACGGCCTGGCGAGCCTATGTTCATCACATCAGTAATGAACTCTCTGTGATTACTGCGCAACCAGCCAGCGTTCGGGTGAAATTGGCCTTTACAACGGCTCTGCACATCCTTCAGCCGTTGATTCTTTTATTGCCGTTTCTTGCGATTGCCATTTGGTTATTGGTAACGCAAGGATTGGCAACACTTAACCGCACGGCCAAAATCGTCGCAACGCGCTCCCCCACTTCACTTGAGCCCATTCCGACGCAAGGGCTTCCCAACGAAGTCTTAAAACTCGTCGAAGCCCTCAACGAACTCTTAGCTCGCCTCAATGAGAGCTTGGAAATTCAAAAGCGTTTTGCTTCTGACGCCGCACATGAACTCCGCACTCCCCTAACGGCACTCAAACTTCAGGTGCAATTAGCAGAGCGCGCAAAAACGCCCGAAGCACAACAAAAAGCCTTTTCTCGCTTACACGCCGGTATTGATCGAGCCACAGGTTTAGTACAACAGCTCTTAACCGTTGCTCGATTGGATCCTGACGCTCACTCCAAGCCGTTTGTCAACGTGGACGTTGAGCATATTTTGCGAAGCGTTTCCGAGGAATTAATGGTCTTGGCTCACCAAAAAGACATTCAGATTGAAGTCGATGCCAAGGCTACGACGGTTTCTGGTATCGAAGACGTTTTAAAGTTATTGCTAATTAATCTTTGCGACAACGCAATTCGTTATACCCAACCCCAAGGTCGTATCGTTTTAAGTGCAAAAGAGGAAAACAATCAAGTCATTATTGCCGTGAGTGATAATGGTCCGGGCATTGCCCCCGAAGAGCGCGAGAGGATTTTTGATCGCTTCTACCGCTCACTTGGCACGAAAACTCAAGGCAATGGCTTGGGATTGGCCATTGTCAAAAGAGCTGTTGAACTTCACCACGGTACGATCCGTGTTACCGAAGGCCTTGACGGGCACGGAACGTCCATGCAAATCACCCTTCCCTCTGCCAATCACTAGCTTTGTTACAAATTAAGGGGTACCGAAACAACCCGCAAAACAAAAGTGAACGAATTTTCGTTATTGTTTCGGTATTAACGTTACAGTTTTCTCGATTATTTTCGGAGATAGGAATTCATGATGAAAAGTCGTGCCTTTAAGTCGGCGGCCTTAGTGGTTGCCATGGCGGCCGCATTTAGTGTGACGAGCGTAGCTAACGCTCAAGTTGGTTCGTTATTCTCTAGCGATAGCACTCAAACCCAAGCCGCATTGCCGGATTTCACTAAACTCGTTGAAGAAAACGGCAAGGGTGTGGTGAACATCTCAACCATTCGCAACGCTCGTACGCAAACCGTTCAAAACCCGCTTCCGGAACTGTTGGATAAGCGTACGGAAGAACTCTTCCGTCGTTTTGGTTTCCCCATCATTCCGTTCGGTCCCCAAGAACAACGTATCCCTGAGCAACGCGGTACGGGTTCCGGTTTTATTGTTTCTTCTGACGGCTACATCTTAACGAACTGCCACGTTGTTGAAGGTGCTGACGAATTGCGTGTTCGCCTCACGGATAATCGTGAATTCTCCGGCAAAGTCATTGGATTAGATAAAAAGACGGACATCGCCGTTGTCAAAATCGAAGCAAAAGACTTGCCCGTTTTGAAGATGGGTTCTTCTGAAAGCTTGAAGGTTGGCGAATGGGTCGCCGCTATCGGTTCTCCCTTCGGCTTGGATAACACCGTAACGGCCGGTATCGTCTCTGCCAAGAGCCGTCAATTACCGTCTGAGCAATACGTTCCCTTTATCCAAACGGACGTCGCCGTTAACCCCGGCAACTCCGGTGGCCCGCTATTTAACATGAAGGGCGAAGTGGTAGGTATTAACTCCCAAATCTTCTCCACCTCCGGTGGCTTTATGGGGCTTTCTTTCTCTATCCCGATTGACTTGGCGATCGGAATTAAAGACCAATTGATTAAAAACGGTCGTGTCATTCGTGGTCGTATCGGTGTGGGTATCCAAGCGGTTACCCAAGATTTGGCAGAAGCCTTCGGTATGAAGACGCCTAAGGGGGCTGTCATCACGCAAATTGACAAGGATGGCCCCGCTGATAAGGCTGGCTTACAAGTGGGTGATATCTTGATTGCCGTTAACGGTCAAGAAGTAAAGAACGCCAATGACATTCCGGTCAAGATTTCGACTATGCGCCCGGGCACCAAGACTACGATGACAATTTTGCGTAACGGTAAGCAAGAAAATGTCTCTGTCACCGTTGCAGAAACGCCGAGCGAAGACGGTGTAAAGGCTCAAGAAAAAGCCTCCGCCGGTAAGTTAGGCGTCTCTGTCCGCCCGTTATCGAAGGACGAACTCGAAGAACTCGACTTGCAACATGGCTTATTAGTCACAGAAGTTCGCGGTGCTGCCGCTCGTGCCGGTCTCTTGCCGCGTGACTTAATCTTAAGCGCTAATGGCAAACCCGTTAAGGCCGCTGAAGATTTAGCCAAGGCTATTCAAAAGAGCAATAAAGTGGCTTTGTTGGTCCAACGCCAACAATCCCGCATCTTTATTGCGATCGACCTTAAAAAATAAACCTTTAGGGTGAAAAAAGCGACTCAACCGAGTCGCTTTTTTTCGTTGGTGCGCCTGACTGGGCGCACTGCTGGTGGTGAAAGTCCACCGTTTCA
>CAJLGW010000018.1 GCA_905206345.1 uncultured Sutterella sp.
AATGTGATAGTCTGAATTCAGCCTCAAAATTGCACTTCGTATCTTAATCCAGGTTTGACATATATGACCACTAACTCCGTTAACACCAATACGTTATCGATTTTCAAACTCTCCATGCCCATGTTAATGAGCTTGGTCTTGGAGCAAATTATCGGTTTAACCGACGTGATCTTTTTGGGTCGCGTAAGCGAGGTTAGTGTCGGTGCAGCGGCCATCGGGGGGATTGGCTTTTTCGTTTTTACCATGATTGCGATGGGGTACGGCATTGCTTCTCAATCGCAAATGGGGATTGCTAACGGCAGTAAAGACTATTCGCTCATCGGAAAGATTTTTGTACAAAGTCTTTACTTCTTTACGGCATTTCTTGTCTTATTGGCCGTCGTTTTACCTTTCGTTATTCCGTATTTATTTGAAATTGGCATTCAATCGCCCAATGTTCGCGCGGAAGCCTACAGTTACTTTGTTTGGAGAATGGTTGGTATCGGTTTTGCGTTCATCTGCATAGCATTCCGAGGCTTTTTCATGGCCATTTTGCAACCGGCCGTTTTGACCTACTCAAGTTTTGTCATGGTGGCAAGTAACTGCATTTTAAATTACCTCCTTATTTTTGGCATCGGCCCCTTCCCCGCCCTTGGTATTGCTGGTGCGGCCATTGCTTCGACTTTGGCAGAATTTTTAGCTGTCATCTTTTTCGTTGCCTACGCCCTCTACAAAAAGTGCCACCTAAAATACGGACTGTTTCACTGGGCCAAACCCGATAAAGAACTTCAGATTCTTCTTTTCAAACTCGGTCGCTACATGATGATGCAAGAAACCGTCCTAATGACGAGTTGGTTGCTCTTTTTCGTCTGGGTTGAGCACATGGGAGAGCGCGCGTTAGCAGTCAGCAATATCGTCCGATCAGTCAGTAACCTCATGTTCATTATCGTTCATGCCTTTGGTTCGACTTGTGGCTCAATCGGCGCCAATTTGCTCGGTGAAAATCGAGCGACTGAAGTGGATTCGATGATGAAGCGCGGGCTAAAACTCTCCTTCGTCATTACGATTCCGTTAGCCTTCTTGATTGCAGTGTATCCGGAACCTTTACTGGTTTTGTTTACCGATATTCCGTCATTGAGAATGGATAGCGTCGACTCATTGCGTGTGATGCTTTCGGCGTACTTACTTTGCGTGCCGGCCTATCACTACTTTTTAGCGTTTGGTTTCTTAGGAGCCACTCGCGAATCAATGATTATTTCTTTTATTTCGATTTTCGCCTACACCACCTACTGCTACTTGATAACCAATTGGGCCGAACAGGTGGCTACTGTTTGGACAGCCGATTGGTTCTACTATGTCATTACGTCAATCTGCGTTCTCTACTTCTGGAAACGTCTGAGCTGGCGAAGCATTTACATCAAAAAAAGCTAATCGAATTTTCTGTCACAACGCCGTTGAGAGCCCTATCATGGGTCTTCCTGGGTAGGGTCTCAACAAAAAATGTCTGAGCAACCACGCCTAATGTAAAGACTGTGGGATGCGCGGTCAGATACCGATCGTACCACCCTTGACCATAGCCCAACCGATACCCTTCTGCGTCCATTGCCAAACAAGGAACTAACAAAAGATCCGGCACCACACTCGCCCCAGTATTGGGCCCCGGAACCCCTGTCTCGTCTTTGACCAAAATGTCCCCATTGGCGAAGGGATAAAAATTCATTTCTCCACCTCGAACGCTTGGCAAATACCATTGAAAACCTTCCGGCAAGAGTTCGATCATTGGGGTTAGGTCAATCTCATGGCGAATGGCCCAATACAGACCAATGGACTTGAAATTCGATTCCAGAAGATAGGCCTTTAAGTGGGCATGAATGGCTTTCAAAAGCGCATTTGTGTGCACTTTTGAACGTTTTAACAAAATTTTCTGCCGTAATTGTGATTTTTCCATCAAATTTCGATTAGAGTAGTGGGATGTCATTGAGTCTAACGCCTTTTTTCTTCAAACGTATCGTCGCGCCATTGCTGTTGATCAGTTTTGGTGGCAGTGTTTTGGCCGCTCAAACTTCCGTTCCCTTGGGTTCAAGTGGACCGACCTCCATTGAGTCTCCCGAAAATACACAAAACGAAAGTGAACAAACCGAGATTGCGTTAGAAAAAGCTGCGAAGCAAGAACAATTTTTAATGCTTCAAAAAGCGTTTGAAGAACAACGTTTTGCCAGTCTTTCACCAGAACAAACTTTACTGAATAACTTTGCTCTTGATGGTTACGTTAAAGCTTGGTCAATTTTGACACGTTCAAAATTAGCGAAAATTGATCCAACATTAGAAAAGGAAGCACAAGACTTCTTAGCCAAAAATCAAAATCAATACGTTGCCGAGCGTTTTCAAACCGACTGGCTCAAAGCCATCGCGCCTTTATTGCATGAACAAAAGCGTTGGGGAGAATTCGAGTCTCTACGAGGTCAACTTGCGTGGAATCGAGATGAGCCTGAGTTTGATTGTTGGTCGCTTTATCACGACCTAGACCAAACACCGACAAATAACCACGCTCGTTTGCAAAAAATTGAAAGAAAAACCCTCGAAACGCTCAAAAGCGCTCGTCATGCACGACTCGAAGTCTGTCAAAAACTCTCGCGTTTGATGATTGAAAAGATTCCTTCGAGTGCATTTGCTCGCCTAGTGGTTTTAATTCAACAAGGGCGGGTAAAAGAAGCCCAAACTTACATTGATTTCTTGATTGAAAAACGTCGACTTCCTAAAAACGCAAAGGAAGCGCTCAGTAACGCCCCGCAATGGTATAAAAAGAACTTCCGTTCGATTCATCGGCAAGACAAGTACGTTGCGTTGATTGTCGCCTATCAGCTCTCTCGTAGTGACTATCCGAAAGCTGTAAAAATTGCAGAAAAACTAACCCCTCGTTTATCCGCGCAAGAAAAGTCGGCACTTTGGGGCCGCATTGGTTATGTTGCCGCTCTTGACCATGACCCAAAGGCGCTGACTTGGTACGACAGAGGCGGAAAAAATGTTTGTTATGGGCCTTACATGGCTCACTCTGAAGGCTGTCTTGAGTGGCGGGTGCGTAGTGCTTTACGACAAACGCAATGGACGAAGGTCAATTCTTTCATTTCAGAATTACCCAAGGATCTCAAGCAAAAAGAGGCGTGGGTTTATTGGAGGGGTTACGCCTTAAAGCAATTAGGTTCTCCTAAAGCGGCTCAAAATGAATTTGCCAAACTGAAAAATGTTCGGACTTTCTATGGGAAGTTAGCGGCTGAACAACGCCACTTACCGATTGTTTATCAAACAACCGGAGCAACCGTTGCTTCTCAAGATAGCATTAAGGCATGGTCGAGCAATAAGCACTTTTTACGTGCAACCGAATTTTATGACTTGGGGCTCTTACACTACGGTCATCGAGAGTGGAATTGGGGCATTCGAGAGGCTTCCGCATTAGATCTTCTTGCAGCAGCCCAATGGGCCCAACAAAAAGGCATTTGGCACCGCATGATTAATACCTCAGAGCGTGTGGCTGAACGCCTGCCCATTGAACACGAATTGCTTTACCCCAAACCTTATCAAGCGCTCATTGAAAACTATTCGAAAGTTAACAACATTCGAGATGATTGGGTTTATGGGTTAATTCGCCAAGAGTCTCGCTTCATTTCGATCGCAAAATCAAACGTCGGCGCAAATGGTTTAATGCAAATCATGCCTGCGACAGCAACGTGGATTGCCAAGAATTTGCAACTAGAAAGCTTTGCTCCTGAAACGATTTATGAAGCTAACACCAATATTCAATTTGGAACAGCTTATCTAAGAAGTCTCTTGGATCGACTTGATCAAAATATAGTTTTGGCAACAGCTGGCTACAATGCCGGT
The DNA here is from genome assembly GCA_905206345.1 of uncultured Sutterella sp. GTDB lineage: Bacteria > Pseudomonadota > Gammaproteobacteria > Burkholderiales > Burkholderiaceae_F > Aphodousia. The sequence continues at coordinate 3,859 of CAJLGW010000018.1, forward strand.
CCCAATCGGGCAAAACAGTGGCGAGCCACGTTGACAAAACCCATCAATGGCGCCATCTTTATCGAAACGATTCCTTTCACGGAAACTCGGGGTTACGTACAAAATGTCATGGCCAATATGGTGGAATATGCTCAAACAAGCCATCAACCCATTAAGCGCCTATCGGAAATTATTGGTACGATTTCTCCTAAACCCATTGATGCAAAAGACACCATCTGATTATGGAAATCTATTTAGTTGGCGGTTACGTCCGAGATCACTTTTTGAGAAAAGAATTTCACTATGACATCCCAGAAGGGGATCGTGATTGGGTCGTGGTTGGAACAACACCGCAGGAAATGTTGGAAAAGGGATTTTTACCGGTAGGTAAAGATTTCCCTGTCTTTTTGCATCCTAAAACTCATGAAGAATATGCATTGGCGCGAACTGAACGCAAAGTCGCCCCTGGTTACCATGGCTTTACCTTCCACGCTTCACCCGATGTGACCTTGGTTGAAGATCTTCACCGTCGTGATTTAACGGTTAATGCCATGGCCATGCAAGGTGAAACACTCTACGATCCTTATAACGGTCTGGCCGACCTCAAATCAAAAACACTTCGTCATGTTTCTGACGCTTTTAAAGAAGATCCCGTCAGAATTTTAAGAGTTGCGCGATTTTGTGCGAAGTTAGAAGATTTTAACGTCGCCGACGAGACGATGAACTTAATGAAAACGATGGTTGAGTGTGGTGAAGCTGATGCTCTCGTCCCCGAACGTGTCTTTCTTGAAATGCGAAAAGCCTTCACACACCGACATTGTGATCAATTCATTAATGTCTTAATGAATTGCGGTTTAGGACAAAAATTATTTAGCGACCTTAACCTCACAAAGGACATTTTGCAAAGGCTAATCCAAGCGCACGATACCGGTCTCGGAGAAAGTGAAAAATTTGCTATTTTGACAGCAAATGCGGCCTCAATCAATGCAATTAACAACTTTTTTAAGAAGTTAAAGCCTAGTTCCGAAATTATGGACCTTTGTCGATTGTGGCACCGAATGAAATCGGAGTTTATTGTTAGCCCTGAAGGACTTCTCAGTGTCATGGAAAAAAGTGATGCATTCCGTCGTCCACAACGCTACAAACAATTAATCAATGTCGCCTCGCTGATGTTAGGGACGAAGGCTTCGATTTGGCATCAAGCAAAAGAAGTCGCCTCTTCGGTTAACACCGCTGAGATTGCTCAAAACACAATCGATAAAAAGGACATTCCTAACCGTATTCACGAGGCTCGCCTTCTTGCTATTAAGGATATTAAGGACTTCGTATGACTTGGTATTTGCACCCACAATTGCGCAACTGCCGTCGAATTATTCTGAAAAATATTCGACGAAACCTTTTTATTGGTGCATATGACAATGAAAAAGAGGCTCGACAGCCCGTTGTCATTAACATTGAGCTTTTTGTGACCACTGATCACGAAAATGATGATCTCAATAACGCTTACAACTATGACCAGGCCGTCGAAGTCGTTGACCGTCTCATTGATGGACCTCATATCGACTTGCAAGAAACGCTCATCGACAAAATTGCTCAAGACCTTTTGACAGACAAGCGCGTGAGCGCCGTGTTGGTTCGAAGCGAAAAAACGCAAGCTTATCCCACAGTTGACAGTGCCGGCGTTGAAATTTTTAGGATTAAAAATGTCTGATCGCATTATTCAAATTATCGAAGATCGAACCCCGACTGAAGAAGCCTCTTTGTCTAAAGAGCAGGAAGCAAAAACCTCTCGCACAAAAAAGTCGGTTGCTGAAAAGAAAAACGAAAAACGCATCATGCGCTTGGCTGGTAAAGCCATCACTGACTTCGGCATGATTGAAGAAGGTGACAAAGTCATGGTTTGCATGTCGGGTGGCAAAGACAGTTATGTGCTTTTGGACGTTTTAATGAAACTACAAAAGCGAGCTCCCATTCACTTTGATATTCTGGCCGTCAATGTTGACCAACATCTTCCGAACTTCCCCAAAGAAGTGATTCCTAACTATTTGGAAAAGGTCGGCGTGCCTTATCACATTGAGGATCAGGACACTTGGTCGATTGTTCAGCGTGTCATTCCCGAAGGCCGTAATGTGTGCTCAGTCTGCTCTCGTTTGCGTCGTGGCATTATCTATCGCGTCGCCAAAGAAATGGGGGTAACCAAGATCGCCTTAGGCCACCACATGGATGACATCGTCAGCACACTCTTATTGAACATGTTTTATGGCGGTCGACTCAAGGGAATGCCTCCGATTTTAAGAAGCGATGATGGGAAAAATGTCATCATTCGCCCTCTCGTTTATGTCCGTGAGTACGAAATTGAACGATGGGTGAAATATCGCGACTATCCAATTGTTTCTAAAGACATTTGTCGAAAAATCGAAAACAAAAAACGCGCCGAAATTAAAGCCTTAATTCGTCAATGGGACCAAGATTACGACAGCCGTATCTACAACATTTTGATGAGTATGACACGTGTGGCGCCGTCCCATTTAATGGATAAATCCATTTATGACTTCCAAGCTTTGATTCCTGACGCGCTTAGAGACAAAGAGTCTGAGGAAGATTTCTAGTCCGCAGGCTTATTGGCCAAGATCCACTGGTAGATTTCATCTCGAGAAAAACCAGTGATCTTGGCGGCCGTTGCCGCAGCTTTTGAGCTTGGCATTGCTCGGGCCAAAGCCAAAACCCACTGAGCATCCTTATCCGTTAAGGTCAGCCCTTTTTCTTGCTTGAACTCATCAACCAAAATTACATATTCACCGCGCGGATCATGCGTTTTAGCCCAAGCTTCAACTTCTGAGGCAGGCATGGCTGAGAAAGTTTCAAATTTCTTTGTAATTTCTCGAGCAACCACCACTCGACGTTCAGGTTGCAGAGCTTTTGCCAAATCGGCCAAAACATCTACCACGCGGTGAGGGGCTTCATAAAGAACAAAACTTTCGTGTTGGCGAGCTAAGGAAGCAATCGCATCACGGCGGGCTTTGGCTTGAGGAGGTAAAAATCCCACGAAATGGAAGCCCGAAGGTTCAAGCCCTGCGGCTGACAAAGCAGTCACTACGGCACTGGCTCCGGGAATTGGAATAACACGGTATCCTGCATCCTGAACGACACGAACAACCCTGGCTCCGGGGTCGGAGACAGCGGGCGTTCCAGCGTCAGTTACTAACGCGACCCTCTCGCCCTTTTCGAGACGTTCAATTATCATATGGGATTGAGCAATTTCATTGTGTTCCCGTACACTTATCGTCGGAACCGAAATGGAAAAACGTTCCAAAAGTTTTTTGGTTTCTCTCGTATCTTCCGCCGCCACGACATCCGCCATGGCTAGAATCCATAGGGCACGTAAAGTGATGTCAGCCGAATTACCGATGGGAAGCCCAACGATATAGAGCGCCGAGCTGGGAAAGCTTTGTAACTCAAGCCCCGCTTTTTGCATTAACAACTGTTCGGACCATTGGTTCGTCATGGATTGCATTGTGAATACCCGTTTATTTCAAGTTCTTAGTGTGGCTATTTTAGCGACCTTTAGTGTAACCAGTTTTTCGCAGTCGGCAGTACCGTTTGCGATTGACCCCTCTGCACTGGTTTTTGAAACCCCGACCGCACCTGTCAGCCAGAAGGCAAAAATTGCGATTTTGTTGCCCGAAGTCGGCAGTCCCTACGAAGCAATCAACGCTTCTTTAGTCCAAGGGATTGAGGCGGAGAACAAACAAAACGGTTCTCCCTATGAAATTCTTCCCTTACCGAGAAAATGGGGCCAAACGGCACTGTCACACCTTCAAGATGCCGCGCTGATGGGCGCCGTTATTGCGATTGGTCCTTTGACGCGAGATTCTGTTGACGAAATCGCTCAATTGCCGTTTTTACCCTTGCCAACCGTTGCCTTGAATCAGTTCTCCGATGGCTTGGTTGCGCCTGAACTCTTAATGAATTATTCATTGAGTCAAGAACAAGAAGTCGCACAAATTACAAAAATTGCTTTGAGTGCATTGCCGCAAACTACCAGCAGTGGCGAGCCCCCGAAAGTCATGATTTTTGAAAGTGACTCTCCGCTTGAAAAGCGCATCGCCAATGCCTACGAGCAAGAGCTCGTCAACAACCTCATTCCTTATGAAAGAGTGGTATTGACGCCGGAATTAATGAAAACTCAAACGCATTTTTATGAAATTAAGTCCGACCTCGAGCCACCAAAGCTTGAACCATTGCCCGATCGCGTCGAAGATCCTTACGGTTATCAACGAGTTCGCTTGCTCAACCAAAAATTAATGGCTGAATATCGCTCGGCTGCCGTTTTTGAAGAACCGCCCTACTTTGCAGCCTTCTTGGCAATGGATGCTCGAACCGCCGCTCAAATCACGCCTCGCTTGCCTCGCATGACCCGACTTTGGGGAACGAGTTTGCTCAATCCTGGCGATCCTCATCAAGGTACGGTCACTGCAATGACTTACGACTTACAAAACGTTGGTTTTGTTGATGCTCCTTTGGTTTTAAAAAACAATGCCTCAGACTTCCGTGCAAGTTTCGGTGTCACCATGCCCGCCCGCATCGTTGAACGACGCTTTTTCTCCATGGGGGTCGATGCGTATCGCTTAGCCCTTCGTTGGGTGAAGTGGCAAACGCAAATTGAGTTCGAAGGCACCACCGGTAAAATCAGCTTTAACCAATTGGAAAGTTCGACCGTTCAACGTACGGCTCAACCGGCCCTTATCGAATCTAACAAAATTCGCGCAGTGACTGAAGAACAACTCAAAAATATTCGAATTCGTCCGATTGCCCCGTAAAAAATGACCACTTTACTGACGTTACAAGACGCCGAACTTGCCTTCGGCGACCACCCGTTGTTGGATCACGCCAATCTCAACGTTCATGATGGTGAACGCATTGGTGTCATTGGCCGAAATGGCACGGGTAAGAGTTCATTATTAAAAGTTGTTGCCGGTATCGAAAAACTTGATGACGGTTCGTTGACGATGCTCGACGGCTTATCTGTTGGCTACGTTGAGCAAGAGCCTTTTCTGCCACCGGCTGAAACGTTCATTGAGTCTCTCACGCTTCGCGGAAAGATCAATGAAATTCACGACGAACGTGAGCATTGGCGTCTCCTTGCTCGCTTAGAAGAATATTTACACCGTTTTAAACTCGACGCTCAAGCCAGCCCCAAAAAAGCCTCAGGTGGCGAGAAAAAACGCGCAGCTCTCGCCTTGGCCTTTGCGTTATCTCAAGATTTGTTGCTTCTTGACGAACCAACAAACCACTTGGATATTGAGGGGATTTTGATTTTGGAAAACCTCATTCAAAATGAGTACAAGAATTCAAAATCGCTCATGGTCATCACTCACGACCGAAACTTCCTTGATACGGTATCAACTCGCATCGTTGAATTGGATCGTGGCATTCTCAGAAGTTACCCTGGTAACTTTGAAGCCTACGAAACTCGTAAGGAAGAGGAGCTTGCCGCCGAAGAGGTTGAACGTCGTAAGTTTGATAAATTCTGGGCACAAGAAGAAGTCTGGATTCGAAAAGGTATCGAAGCTCGTCGAACTCGAAATGAAGGGCGCGTCAGACGCCTTGAACAACTGCGTGTTGAACGCGCTGCCCGACGCGATCGACTCGGTCAGGTCAATCTCAATATTGATGCTGGGATGAAAAGTGGCAAGATTGTCGCCGAACTCGAAAATGTCAGCAAAGCTTTTGGTGATAAAACCATTGTCAAAAATCTTGACTTTAAATTGCTCAGAGGCGATCGCTTAGGACTCATTGGCCATAACGGCGTTGGTAAAAGCACCCTGATTTCTTTGATTTTAGGAAAGGCTCAACCCGACAGCGGTACGGTGAAATTAGGCACCAATCTTCAAATTGCCTACTTTGATCAATTAAGAGGTCAGCTCGACCCTGATAAAACGGTTGCAGAAACCATTTCACCGGGAAGCGAGTGGTTAGAGGTGGGCGGCGTCAAAAAGCACGTCATGGCCTACCTGGGGGATTTCTTATTCCCTCCCAGAAGAGCCAATGTTCCGGTCTCGAACCTCTCTGGGGGTGAGCGCAATCGCTTGTTGTTGGCTCGACTTTTTGCGCTTCCCGCCAACCTCTTGGTTCTTGACGAACCTACCAATGACTTGGATATCGACTCTTTAGAGCTTTTAGAGCAAACACTACAGAATTATCCTGGCACTTTGATCCTCGTGAGCCACGATCGTCGATTCTTAGATAATGTAGTGACCGAAGTTTTGGCTCCTGAAGGTGATGGCCTTTGGCGTGAATACGTTGGAGGCTATTCGGATTGGTTGCACTATCGTCCTCAACCCGTCGCTAACGAAGACAAAAAAGAGGTCACGGCCGTCAAAGCTCAACCTAAGAAACCTCGTCAAGAGAAGTTAAAACTCTCCTACAAAGAGAACAAAGAACTCGAAGAGTTGCCCGACTTATTGATGACGTTAGAAAGCGATCACGAGACAATGTTGGCACAAATGAACGATCCGACTTACTTCACCAGTCACAGTCCCGATCAAATAAAAGAAAATGCCGACAAACTAGACCTGCTAGAGAAACGCATTGAAGCCACTTATGCTCGTTGGGATGAGTTAGAAGCGAAAAAAGCCTTAATAGAGGCTCAAAACGCTTAGTTTTAAGATGGGTACCCGAATTCGGTACCCATTTTTTTCGCCTTGGATACAAAATCGCATTTTTAGGGACGTCCAAACGCTAACATTTCGACTTACAATAGACGCATTACCAATATAGGGGATTGCTGTGTCTGATACCTCACAAACTCGTTTTGAAGCACTTTGTCAGCTAAAAACCTTAGACCAATTTATTCCGGCCCGCGCTCAAGTCGCACCGCACACCGAAGCACTCCGACAGTTTGACAGAAGTACCAATACTTGGGAGCGAATTTCTTACCGTGATTTATACGAACGCATTCAACAATGGCGGCGTGCTTTTGCCAAACTAGGTTTTGAACCCGGTACTCGCATTGCGATTTTATTACCTAACGGGGTTGATGCCGTCTGTTGCGACCAAGCGGTTTTAGCTAACGGTTACGTCCCTGTTCCGCTTCATGCTATTGATACAGCAGGTTCCAGCGCCTTTATCATCGCTGATAGTGAAGCCTCAGTTTTGGTTACCAATCGCCAAAATCGCTGGGATTCCATCTATCTTTCCGAAACGCCAATGCCCAACCTCAAGCACGTTATTCTCACCGATGAGTCCGCACCGGCTCACCGTAATGACGATGTAATCCTTTGGGATTTGGAAAGTTGGATTGCCACGGGTTTTGACGTTCAAACATTACCTGAAGGCCCCAAAGAGGACGACCTAGCAGCGATTGTCTACACTTCCGGCACAACGGGTCGTCCCAAAGGTGTCATGCTCACTCACAAAAACGTTGTCAGTAATGTCATCAACACCATTACGACCGTCTTGCCGTATCCAAAACCCGGTGACGTGTTTTTGTCCTTCTTGCCCGTTTCCCATACGTTTGAACGTATGGCAGGTTACTACTTACCTTTGGGGATGGGTTGCACCATTGCCTTTACTCGATCCATTCAGTTATTGGCAGAGGATTTCCGCATCATTCGACCCAATGTCATCATCTCAGTTCCTCGAATTTACGAGCGAATTTTTGCAAAAGTACAGGCTAAATTGGCCAGAGGCAATGACTTTGCACGTTTCATGTTTAATTGGGCTGTTGATGTCGGCTGGCGTCAATTCTGTCGCAAATACGATATTGAAGTTCCACAAGGCACTTGCCAATGGTTAGATCCCATTGTGTGGCCGATTCTTGACGCATTGGTCTCCAAAACATTGTTGAATCAATTTGGCGGACAACTCAAAGTCGCCATTAGTGGTGGCGCAGCTCTTAACCCCAAGATGGCCAAAGTCTTCTGTGGCTTAGGATTACCGATCATTCAGGGTTACGGTATGACAGAGTCTAGTCCGATTATTGCCGGGAATTGCCTTACATATAACCATCCCGATAGCGTCGGTAAACCCTTACCCAATACGGATGTTCGTTTGGGAGAGGGCAACGAGATTCAAGTGAAATCTGACAGCATCATGAAGGGCTATTTCAAGCGGGATGACGATACTCGTGCAGCCTTTACCGAAGACGGTTACTTAAAGACGGGAGACGTTGGTGCCTTCGATAACAAGGGTTTCTTGCGTATCGTGGGTCGTATCAAAGAAATCATCGTAACAAGCACGGGCGAAAAAGTGCCTCCCTCTGATTTGGAGCTTGCTATTGAATTTGATCCTTTGTTCGATCAAGCTTACGTCATTGGCGAAAATCGTCCCTTTATCTCAACCATTGTGGTGTTAAACAAGACTGAATGGGAAAAGTTGGCAACGACATTGAATTTAGACCCCAATGATCCAGAAAGTTTGCTAGCTAACGTCACTAAAAATGCAGTACTTAAGCGCATCAAGACGGCAGTCAAAGACTTCCCACAATACGCCTTGCCTCGTAACGTTTACATGACGTTTGAACCTTGGACGATTGAGAACGGTTTATTGACGCCGACGTTAAAACTGAAGCGCAAGAAAATGGAAGAGCGATTTGCTCCGCAAATTGCCACGCTTTATGCCGGTCACCGCTAGGAGAATTCGGCAAATTGCTTTAAAATTCATTTCCTTTGATGATTTGGAAAAGAGCTTGTGACCATGGCACAAAATGAAAAATTCTTACCGGATTGGATGATCGGTCTCACCGACCGCATCATGAACTACTACATCGAACGCGACTTAGTGCTCGATCCTATCATTTTGGATCGACACCCTGCTCCTGAACCCGGTCATGAGTACATGATGTATGCCCACATCCCGTTTTGCCATACACTTTGCTCGTACTGTACTTTCCACCGCTTTTTGTTTAAAGAATACAAAGCACGTGAGTACTTTGTCTCTTTGCGAAAAGAGATGGACATGGCTAAGGAATTGGGCTACGACTTTACTTCCATGTATATCGGTGGTGGCACCACAACGATTTTGGAAGATGAGTTGATTAAAACCATTGAACACGCTCGCACGTTGTTCCCGTCCATCAAAGAAGTTTCTTGTGAAACGGATCCAGCCCATTTAGCCAATCCTTCTTTTAAAAACTTGAAGGGTTTGGTTGATCGTATGTCGATTGGCGTTCAAAGCTTTGATGACAACATTCTTCGCATGACAGAGCGTTATGAGAAGTTTGGTAGCGGTCAAGAAATTTTTGAGCGCATCCAAGCCGCTCAAGAACTTTTCCCAATCTGTAACGTTGACATGATTTTCGGGTTCCGCGGTCAAACAGAAGAAATTCTCCAACGTGACGTTGATCTTTTAATGAAACTCAATCCTCGTCAAATCACGACCTATCCGTTGATGGTGACGAGTCAAACCAAGTGCAGCGTTCGCAATACGATTGCTGCGCCAGCTGCTGACTTAGCGGCTCAATATCGCATCATTCTCGATACGCTTGGCAAAAACTACAATCAGTTGACCTCTTGGACGTTTGGTCGTTCCAATGACGAAGGGTTTGATGAGTATGTGGTTGATCACGATGAATATTTAGGTGTGGGTTCCGGAGCCTTTAGCTTCTTGGGGAATTCGCTTTACGTTAACACTTTCAGTCTTCGCCGCTATAACGAACGAATTAATGCCGGCAAGATGGGCGTTGAACGTCGTCGTACCTTTGATAAGCACTCGGTGCTTCAATACCGCTTGCTCTTAGGACTTTTTGCTGCTCGCTTGTCTCGCAAATATTTCCGAGATGTTCACGGTGTAGATTTAGACCGAGCATTGTTTAAAGAAATGTTGGGTTTGCGTATTGCCGGCGCCATTAAAGACAATCCTAACGACCCCGATAATCTCATCGTAACCGATACGGGTAAATTCTTAGGCCTTGTGATGATGAAGGACTTCTATTCTGGCATGGATAATGTCCGCGCGGCTTTACGTAAGCCCTTGTCCTCAATCGATATGTAATTCTCGCCCCCAAGCTATACTCCTTTAGGGGTATAGCTTGCAATCCTTTTTCTTCCTTAATTGAACCTTAATTGCGTTTATACTTACAGCGTTGCGGGAAAGGTGTCCCCTTTTTTGTCAACAGGAATTGTACGTACAATCCCTGATTCCAGAATGTTTGTGCACAAAGCACTGGCAATCAGGATTCGTCCTCTTATTTTTGAATCTTGGGAGAGATTTCAACTATGTCCAAAACGATATTGGTCAATACGTTTGCTCCGCCGCCCAATGCGCACGGTGAAAACGGACCGGAATACGTTGGCAACCTTCGCAAAGGTGAATTGCGTGGGATCATCAAGATCAACGAAAGCAATTGCGTTGGTTGTGATACCTGCCGTAAAGTTTGCCCGGTTCACGCCATCTCTGGCGGCTTGGGTGTCATTCACAGCATTCGCGAAGACGCCTGCGTGGCTTGCGGTCAATGCTTAGTTGCTTGCCCCTTCAACGCAATTGAGCAAATGAGCTTCGTTGACGAAGTCATGAAGAAGCTCGACGACCCCAATACGCTCGTCGTTTCCCATCCGTCCCCGGCTGTTCGTGTTTCCGTCGGTGAAGAATTCGGTGCTAAGGCTGGTGAATTGATTACCGATCAATTCGTTAACGCTTTGGAAAAGGCCGGTTTCGTCTGCTACGACGTGAACCAAACGGCTGACCAAACGATTATCGAAGAAGGTATGGAATTCGTTAAGAAGATCCAATACTGGGTTTTAGGCCATCGTGGTCCTGAAGTGGCTGAAGCTGCAGAACACCCGTTCCCGCACTTCACGAGCTGCTGCCCGGCTTGGGTTAAGAACTGCGAAACGTACCATGCTGGCTTGTTGCCGCATTTGTCCACGGCTAAGAGCCCGGTTCAAATGGGTGGTTCGATCGCTAAGACCTGGGCTGCTAAGTATGTGTGGAACAAGGATCCCCGTGACATCTACATGGTCGCTACGACGCCTTGCACGGCTAAGATCTTTGAAGCTTCTCGTCCTGAAATGAACGATGCTTGGAAGCATCTCGTTAAGACGGGTGCTATTCCTGCCGATACGCCGTCCTTCCCGGACATCGACGCCGTTGTGACGGCTCGCGAAATCGCAGAAATCTTCCGCCGTAAGGGTATCAACCCGTTAGAAATGCCGAAGACGCGTGAACGTGGCACGATGGAAATCTACACCGGTGCCGGTACGATTTTCGGTAACTCCGGTGGTGTGATGGAAGCTGCTTTGCGTACGGCTTACTTCGTTCTTTCTGGTGAAGAGTTGAAGGATCCGGACATCAAGATCGTCCGCGGTCATACCGATGCTATCGTTGAAGCCACGATCCCTGTGCCTATCAAGGAATTGGGCGGCAAGATCTTTGAAGTTCGCGTTTGCGTTGTCAACGGTGCTTTGCAAGGTCTTGATACGGTGTTGCGTCGTATCGAAGAAGACAAGAACCGTTATCACTTCATCGAAGTGATGAACTGCCCGGGCGGTTGCGTCAACGGTGGCGGTCAACCGGTTCGCACGGACAGCGCAGCATGGCTCAACCCCACGTTGCCGATCCCGATGCAAATCTAATTGGATGGAGACAATAAATGCGCAAGTATGAATATACCGAACGCCAAACCATGGCCATGTTGGGCCGTCGTGGCTTCTTGAAAGTCACCGGTGTCACGGCTTTGGCAATTGGCATCACGGGCTACGCCGTTGTTGACCTCCTCCAACGTCGCTCTGACGTTATTAAGGCTCGTCAACGCGGTCTTTATAAAGACGACAAGTTGTGTCAAGAACAAAACTTGACCAACTCTCACCAAAACCCGTCTGTCATGCGTTTCTACGCTGATATGCACACGGAGCCGGTCGAAGGTCTTGCACACAACTTATTGCATACGTCCTACTACCCGCGCTCTCAATTGGCAATTTTGCGAGGTGAACACTAATGGCTGAACGTATCTTACGATTCCACACCGCTGATAAGGTGTTCCACGGCGTTAACGCTATCACGTGGTTTGCCTTGCTCTTTACGGGTGCTGTGGCTTATTTCTGCGACTTGTCTGACGAAACGATCAACAATCTCATGATCTGGCACGTTGGTATCGCAGTTGTTTACACCTTTAACCTTCTTGGTTTCTTGGTGTTTGCTCCCCATCGCTTCGCTGCGTTATTGAACGCTTTGTTGACCTGGGATATGGACACGATCAAGTGGTTCCGCAACTTCGGTGGTTACCCGCGTCGTTTCTTCGGTATCCCGTTCGGTCCGGTGGAAGTTCCGCCGCAAGGTCGTTACAACGGCGGCCAAAAGATGAGCTATCTCATCTTCATCTTCATGATGTACGCTTTGGCCGTTACCGGTTGGTTGCTCTTTTACTTCGCTCCGGCGATTCCGAAGAACGCCTTCTGGTGGATGTACATGTTCCATGTTTGGGGCTCCATCATCTGCTCTTTGATGGTTGTTGGTGCTCACATCCCGCTCGCCTTGCTCTCTTGGGAACACTTCAAGGGTATCTGGGGCTTGGGCGAAGGCACGATCTCTTACGAGGCTGCCGAACACCACTCTCCGAAGTGGCTTGCTAAAGACGTTATTCAAACGAACCTCGAAAAGCGTTAATTTATACGAAAGTTACGTTTGAGTAAGCTCTAAAACAAAAGGGATTCGCTATGATATGGCGAGTCCCTTTTTATTTATTAGGTAAAAAAATGGCAACCAGTCGCTTAGAAACACCAAAAGGCTTAAGACTGCACTTTGGACTTTTTGGCAAGCGCAATGCTGGGAAATCCTCCCTTATCAATGCATTGGCCAATCAAAATATCTCCATCGTGAGTTCCGTCGCCGGTACAACCACAGACCCTGTTGAGAAAGCTTTTGAGCTTCACCCTATCGGTCCGGTCGTTTTTATGGATACTGCTGGTATTGATGATGTTGGCGACCTCGGTCAGGCCCGTATCGAAAAAAGCCTCTCCGTTTTGGAATGGATGGACATTGCCATTGTTGTTTGTGAAGTGGGCACGTGGGGAGAGCACGAAGAGGGTATTCTTAAAATTACCACTCAAAACGGCACTCCTACGATTGTTGTCATTAACAAAATCGACTCGCAATCCCCCGATGAAGAATTCCTGGCCTCAATAAAAAAGCGCGGACTCAAGGTAGTCTGCACAAGTGCCATGAATCGCACGGGTATTGATGAGTTACGCGATACCATTATCCAAACGGTATTGGATCAGACCGAACCTGATCGCCCCTTGATGGGTGGCATTGTGCATCCAGGAGACACCGTGGTACTCGTGACTCCGATTGACACTGGCGCCCCGAAAGGTCGTTTGATTTTGCCTCAAGTTCAAGCCATCCGCGAGCTCTTAGACGGCGGAGCCAAGTGCATCGTTATTAAGGAAGATCGCATTCAAGAAACGTTGGCAGAATTAAAAAAAGCCCCTGACTTAGTCATTACCGACAGTCAGGTCGTACAACGCGTTGTCAAAGAAGTACCCGAACCCATTCCAGTGACAACATTCTCAATTCAGATGGCTTATGCCAAGAGTGACTTATTAGAAATGGCCTTGGGCGCTGCCGCTTTAAGTCGTTTGCAATCCGGTGATCGTGTTTTAATTGCCGAGACTTGCTCACATCATCCGCTCAAGGACGATATTGGTCGCGTCAAAATCCCCAATTGGTTGAAAAAGAAATTTGGTGAAGACCTTCAAATTGACATCGCCGTTGGCAAAGACTTACCCACGGATTTAACACCCTACAAAGTGATTATTCAGTGTGGTGGTTGTATTGTTACTCGCCGCCATATGCTTGCCCGCCTCAGAGCCGCCCGTGCTCAAGGCGTGCCAATGACCAATTACGGGGTTGCGATTTCTTTGCTTCAAGGTGTCTTACCTCGAGCACTTGCCTGCCACCCTGATGCTAAGGCAATTTTTGATAAAGCCGTTAACTCTTAAAGACGAAAAATGAAAAGCATTCAATCCCTTGTCGAACAAACGCAATTTAGCGATGAAGACATCGTCCGACTTCTTGCTATTGAGTCTGACGAAGAAGCTGAAATTCTTCGCCAAGCCGCTTACGCTCGTACGACAGAGCATTTAGGCAATCAGGTTTACTATCGTGGCTTAATTGAGTTCTCCAACATCTGTACTCTCAATTGCCGCTATTGTGGCATCCGCAAATCTAACCACAACGTCGATCGCTACGAATTAACTCATGATCAAGTTGTCGAAGCGGCTATTTGGGCAGCCAACAACCATTACGGTTCGATCTGCTTGCAAGCCGGTGAACGCCGAGACCCGAAATTCGTGCAATTTATCTCTAACGTTTTAAGAGAAATCCACGAGAAAACCGTCAGCGACGATTTGCCTCATGGTTTAGGCATTACGCTCTCATTGGGCGAACAATCATTAGAAGTTTATAAAGAATGGGCCCAAGCCTGTGGCAACCCTATGGGGCTTCGCTATTTGTTGCGCTTTGAGTCCTCAAACCCTGATTTATTTAATCACCTGCACTACTGCCCAGGTAAATACGAAAAGGGATTGGAGCGTCGCTACGCCGCCCTTGCTCGCTTACGTGAAGCCGGTTATCAGGTGGGTTCAGGCGTCATGATTGGCTTACCGGGTCAAACCTTAGAAGATCTCTGCCAAGATATTCGTACGTTCCAAAAACTCGACTTAGATATGATTGGCATGGGCCCCTACATTACTAGCGAAGGCGCAGATATGTTGGGTGAAGGCATGATGGAGAAAAAAGCCCTTATGCGATTGGCGCTAAACATGATTGCCACCACCCGCTTGGTGATTCCTGATGTCAACATGGCGGCTGCCACAGCCTTACACGCTCTTGAAGAAAATGGTCGCGAAAGAGGTATCTTGCACGGGTGCAATGTTATCATGCCCAACATTACACCTCGCATTGTCCGCAAGAACTATCAGCTCTATGCCAATAAGCCCTTCATTGAACAAGAACCCAGTGATACCAATCACATCCTGCAGGCCAGTATCGAACGCACCGGGCGCTCAGTCGGGTTAAACATTCTCGGCAGTTCCAATCACTGGAAAAAACGTACTCAAAATCTTGAGGACATCTAAGCAAAATGGGTTTCAATCGAAACCCATTTTTGTTTCTTTAGGCAAAAATTGGAGAACTTTCAAGATGACACGTATAACATGTTGAATATAAAAAGAAAAAAGCGTTAATTTGATATAATTGCGAGCTTCCAAACAAGAATACCCTGATTCAAAAACGAAGTGCAATTGATGGAGTACTGAATAAAAAATTATTTACTCGTAGCCAAAAGTTCAGTGCACGGTGTACAAAAATGGCCAAGAGCTGTACTATCCTAGCTCTAACCACCACGTCAATTGCTATGAAAAAATACAAGCATCTCAGCCAAGAGCAAAGATACCATATTTATGCACTCAAGAAAGCAGAGGCTTCACAAAAAAGTATTGCCCAAGAGTTAGCCATCTCACCTTCAACGGTTTCTCGTGAACTCAAGCGCAACACTGGGCTTAAAGGGTATCGACCTAAACAAGCGCAACTGCTTGCCACCCAACGTGTCCGCAAGGCTGCCTGTGCCAATGTTTATCGTGTTCCAGATTCCACCAGGCGGTATGTAGAAGAATTGCTTGTACAGGATTGGAGCCCTGAGCAAATCGCCAACTACCTTTCTCTACATGGATCCAAAGTCTCGCATGAATCGATCTATAAGATGGTTATCAGCGATCGCAAGGCTGGTGGCGAACTCTATAAGCATCTGAGGTGCGGCAACGCAAATACAACCGTCGACAGGGGCAAACCAGTGGCCGAGGCCTTATTGTCAATCGTACCCCAATAGAACAACGTTCCGTGGCCGCTAATAACCGTACTGAATACGGTCATTGGGAGGCCGATACTGTCATTGGCACGAAAGCTCGAGGTAAGGTATTGGTTACTTTAGTTGAGCGCAAGAGCCGCTATTTGATACCTGTATTGGCTCAAAGCAAGAGTGCAGAGCACGTAACAGCAGCATTGATTGAAGCCATCAAACCGTTCAAGCCAATAGTTCGATCAATTACTTTCGACAACGGTAAGGAATTCGCCTATCACGAACAAATCGCTTCAGCTCTTTTTAGGTTCAACCGTCGGTTCCATAAAGAATCAAGCTTCTTTATGGTCATAGTGAAATTAATAAGCATCCGTTGCATGCTACTTTTTTAACGCCGTATTTTACTGGCCCACTACTTAAGAATACGGAGTGTCCCACTCGTAAGAAGCGCCGTCCCGTTAAGTGTGAAATTTCATTTGGCGCTCGAGCCAGTTCAACTCGTTTTCTAACCAACTCGTATCGAATGCTTTTAGCAGCCCTTTGTCAGTTGGCTTTCTGCATCCTACGAAAAGTCATCTTTAAAAAGAACACTCACTGGCATATCTCAACACTGAACTCGTTTCGTCAAACTTTTATTATCATCCCCGTGGTTGTTGAAGCATTGAAGACAAAACTACGCATTTTGCTCAATCCTGACTGCCTTGACGAAGCCTCGATATTTAACTTTTGGCGTGTCCGTAAAACCTAATAAAAAGCGGGCGTCCCCGACCTGCTAACCTCGGGGGTTGGGGAAGTTGCGCCCAAGTTCTGTATTAATTGTATTTTCGAGCTAAATAAATCTTAAATCGTCGTACTGAGACGATTTTATCAGCCACTTTCCCTGATATTTTCGGGTTCATGAAAAATTCAGGCTAGTGGTCAGAATCAGCGAAAATTATTACACTGGTTAAAGCACAATGGTCTTTGAAGCATAGGAGATAAAGATGACACATCCACGATTTGATAATAAGTTATTGTCTCAAGCGGTGAATATCTTTTTGCACTTCAGTCAATCTCAAAATTTATCTAAAACAGCTCAACATTTCGGCCTGTCTGTCTCCTCGGTTTCACGTCAAATCAGTACATTAGAAAATGAGCTTAATCTCGAGCTAGTTTCTCGTCACCATAAACCGTTGATACTGACAAAAAACGGTATGATGCTTGCCCAAGCATTAGGGAAAAAAGTTAATGAAATCCACGACATTGTAGAGCGGATTCATGGAAACTCTTGTCTTAAACCTGACTTACGAATTGCGTTTTTAGAAAGTTTTGTGCACTTTTCCGTGGAATTCATATTGCGACTTCGGACCGATACTCATCAAATCATCTGTCTATCGGGCACAACGGATCGACTCAAAGAACTCTTACAACAAAATATCGTTGACATGATTGTTACATCGGACCCTTGGCTTGAGGTTAAAGGATTAAGCCGAATGCGCTTGCTGAGAGAGAGTTCTGTACTGCTAACCCCTAAATGTCTGGAACGCTCAGTTGCCTCAAAAACTTGGAGTTGGCAACAATTGACATTTTGTGGACTCCCTTATATCCGCTCGTACAATCAAAGTGCTTCAGGCAAGGATATCGACAACTTTCGAGTTATTAACAACATTCCACTGACCAGCACGCTGGAAGTTGACAGCGTCGGAACCAAGATTGCACTCATTGGCCAAGGTTTAGGCTGGACTATTCTGCCAGCAATGGCATTATATCAAAATCAAGATATCGTACTCGATCTACTAAATCATCATATCGTGATCTCACCCATGCCTGCGCCTAGTCTTAAGCGCGACATTTATCTTTTAGCCCAAAACTCTACTAACTTATCGCTCTTGCAAAAAGTCAACTATGAGCTTCCTAATTTGCTGAAATCTCACGTCTGTCCGTGGTTCGATAATCATTTCCCGTGGTTAGCCAGTGAAATCATCTTTTAGCAATACTTTAATGATGAAAAATTTTCCCTTTGCCGAAACCATCGTAGGCGGCAATACCCCAAAGTATTGTGGCAATAAAGAAAAACGTATAAACAGTCCCCCAATCTCCATTAGCCTGATACAAGTACCCACAAATAAAAGGACCACTTGCCCCAATCAAATATCCCATTCCCTGGGCTACTGTTGATAACATCATCATTTCATGAGTATCGTTTGACTTTTTTGAAATAAGAATAATGGCCAGGCTAAAGCGCACCCCTTGAGAAAAACCGGCAAGAGCACTAGCCAAATAAACCCAAAATCCTCCTACCATCCATAGGGCAATACTTATACAAAAAATAATTGTCACCACAATCGATAGGATTTTCTCACCTTGACATCGATGTATCAACCAAGCAGTCAGAAAACTGGCCGGCACAGTAAAAAGCACAAAAATCGAAGTACAAATACCCGCGTGTTGCAAACTAAAACCTTGAGAAATTAAAAGTGTCGGTAGCCACGCGGCTACTGTGTACAACGCCAGGGACTGGAACCCCATTGTTCCTATGACTGACCATGTAGGCCAACGCTTCAGAATGTTCCATTGCACTTGGGAATTGGATTGCGTAAATTGAATTTTCTGATGAGCAGATAAGCACCAAAAACAAAAAGCAATCGCTGCAACAATGGACCAAAGGGCTAAAGGGAAAAGATAACTTTGGGCATATGTGAACAAAGGCACTGAAGAATAAGTTCCTAAGCAACTTGATAGACCAATGAGTGCAGTAAGAATAGCAATCGATTTATCTGGAGGAATTGGTACATACTGCCTGACAAACACAGGCATCAAGGTGTTGAGCATGGCAATTCCTGCGGCCACAACAACCGTGGCAAACATGAAAAGCCATTGCAAAGCAACCAATCTCAAAGAGCAACCCATTAAAATCAATGCACAAATAGCCGCTAAAGCATATTGAATCCGCATTGCTTTGGTAATCACTGTTGTTGCAACAGTGAAAATTCCAAAACACAACACAGGAAGTGCTGCAAGCACGCCATAAGTTTGGTAATCCATACCCAAAGCTGCTTGCAGCTGCTCGGCAATGGGACCTACGACCGTAATAGGTCCCCGCATAATTAGCGCCGTAAAAAATATGGCTGAAAATACCACTAATGATTGTGCTGGCATCTAACTATTCCCACCAATCACACTAGGAGTTTGCGGGTGCTAGGTAGTCCAACACACTTTGCAGGTGGATTTTAAAAACCTGATCAACCTCATCTAAATCGACGAACTCATCGGGTGCCCCCATGTTGCCACCTTCTACGCCACAACTGTATGCATTCACATTAAAACGTCTTATGTGTTTAGCATCCGTACCGCCTACTCGCACAGTGGCTGCGCACGGCAAACCGAAAACAGCTTGCGCATTTTTCTTTAATAATCCTAAGAATTCGTGTCCAGGATCAGAATATAGAGACTCACAAGTCATCAACGTTTCATAATGAATGCCTTCATGGCAAGTACAAAGCTTATCTAGTACATCTTGAATATTTTCGGGTGTAACGCCAACAGGAAGTCTTGTATCCATGATAACTTCTGCATAACCTGGTACTAGATTCGGAGCGCTACCGGCTCGAAATACACCAATATTGTTCGTTATTGACAGTAAAACGTCCGTTTCACCTTGACCGGAAACACTTTCTGACACTGCGGAAGCGTCCTTAATTGCTTTTAAGACCTCTGAAGGGCAATTGGGTTCGATAGCAGAAATCGCCTTTTTATAATCAACAATAGCTCCGATGAGCATGTCAATGGCATTTTTTGTCTTGTGCATGTGTGCACCATGCCCCGGGATGCCTCGAGCGGAAAGCTTAAATCGATAGCGCCCTTTCTCTGCAAACCGAATAACACGAGAAGACCCTACATCAGCAATCAAGCATGCATCC
This sequence comes from uncultured Sutterella sp., assembly GCA_905206345.1. GTDB lineage: Bacteria > Pseudomonadota > Gammaproteobacteria > Burkholderiales > Burkholderiaceae_F > Aphodousia. The sequence continues at coordinate 23,530 of CAJLGW010000018.1, forward strand.
ACTTGTTTTAAATCGTCCAATTTTCGTAATAAAAAGTCCGTGCCATGTTTGCCCCCGGCTTCTTCCCATCCCACTAACGTCAAAATCAACTCACCGGCCCAAAGTTCCGGGTGATGCGCCATGAAAATAAATGTTCCTAATAAAGAAGCACAACCGGCCTTCATATCCGAGACACCGACTCCAAACAAACGCCTGTTAACCACTTCACCTCCCAACGGATCATGCGTCCACTCTGAAGGAGAAACAATTTCAAATGTATCGAGGTGACCGTTTAACAATAGACGCTTTCCCTCGGCGTGCCCTTTGACACGAGCAACGATGTTTGGCGTTGATTCTACTTCGGAGAGAATTTGAAGCTGGACATTGTTCAGTGGTTCAAGCCACGTTTTTACACGTTCTACAATGGCTCGAGTATCGGAAGGCGGGGTCACGGAATTAATCGTTGAGAGCTGCAAAAGCATCGACTCAACCTCAGGAATGGACTTTTGAATCATGGCTTGCAACATACTAGTGACCTCCAATGTCAATTATCATTTCTCTAGAGGTTACATCTCCCTGTAATAAACGCAATTGTTTTGCATTTGATCGAACTCTCTGTTGCAAAAATATTTATTTAAGACAGATCGAACGATAAATCCGAGTTTACAACCCTCGTGGTAGATTAAAAGAATTGAAACTAAAAGCCTTAAAGATTTACACGTGGTCTTATCGCCTAGAAGGTGCTTGTTTTCTTTATGGTCTACTTGTTTTTCTTTGGAATAATATGGTTTGGTCTTGCTTGGTTCATCACGAAAACGTGTGAAATTGATAAATAAGTTGACAAAGTCAGAGAATT
>CAJLGW010000019.1 GCA_905206345.1 uncultured Sutterella sp.
GAAAAAAAGGAGCATTACAAACTCTGACTATTGTCAGGGTTTTTGTAACACCCCCATTTTTTATCGGTTTTTACCAAATTGAATCAAAATAGGCCAAAGCCAAACGGATAAAAACCAAAGGAATATGAAACGCAAGGAAATTTTTTGTGACTCACTTTTGTATGTTTTAAAAAAGGTGGCGATGGCGCCCGCTATAACCCAAAGCAAAATGAGTCCATAAACGATCACTCTCGTGTTGTAGCTATCACCGATAAAATTTGCAATATAAGCAGATAGGGGAACGCTGGAAATAATGGCGCAACAGGCCCCAATAAGTGCGTTTCCCATGAAGTTTGGGGTGTTTGATTTAAAGCTCATATTTTTCCTCATAGGTAGCATTTGATGCGTATTGTATCGAACAGACATGTCAGAAGCTGAGTGCGTCTAAATCCCTATCAATATTTTGAAAAAAATCTGAATAAGACTAAAAAATCATTCAGTTAGTGAGATAATTAAATGTTAAAACTTTTTTAGATTATATTGATCGTGAATACTGATAAAGATCCCATTGTTGCTATTGCTACCGCCTCTGGACGAGGGGGTGTCGGTATCATTCGACTTTCAGCTCAAGACTCTTTTATTCAGGATTTCTTGAAAGAGTTCTTTCCTAATGATTCTTTTAAACCTCGCTATGCTCACTATCGCCAGTTTAAGGATGGGGCGCAAGAGGTTATTGATGAAGGTTTAGTGCTTTATTTTCCTGCCCCAAAATCGTACACAGGGGAGTCTGTGGTTGAATTGCAGTCTCACGGTGGTCCTGTCATTTTGCAGATGATGCTAAAGCGAGTGTTACAAGTTGGGGCGTCAAGTGGTTTGAGATTGGCAGAGCCGGGGGAGTTTACTAAGAGAGCGTTCCTCAATGGTCGTATAGATTTATCTCAAGCTGAGGCAGTCGCTGACCTTATTGATGCTACAACCGAAGGGTCTGCGCGTGCTGCGTCTCGATCTTTAAGTGGTGTTTTCTCAACGAAAGTTCATGAAATTAGTGATCAAGTAATCGAATTGCGGGCTTTAATTGAGGCAATTTTAGATTTCCCAGAAGAGGAAATTGATTTCATTCAGAGCACTCAAGCCAAAGAAAGAATGAATAAGATTCAACTCTCGTTTGATGAGTTGAAACGTCAATCAAAGCAAGGTTCCATTCTTAGAGAAGGGGTGACAGTGGTTTTGGTTGGTAGCCCTAATGTTGGCAAGTCTAGTTTGATGAATAACCTCAGTGGATCTGACGTTGCGATTGTGACCGATGTGGCTGGAACTACGCGAGATAAGATTGAAAATGATATTCAAATAGACGGTGTGCCATTGCGTTTAGTTGACACTGCAGGCGTTCGTGAAACCGATGATAAGGTCGAAAGTATTGGGATTGAGCGAACGATGCAAGCGGTCGAAGGGGCGGATGTTGTGCTTCATTTGGTTGATCTAAGCAGTCAAACAAGTGATGAAGAAGGGTTGCAAACCTTGTCTAAGGTTATGCAACGCGCTAAACAAGGTGTTCCTGTAATTGATGTCTTCAATAAAGCTGATGTAGTGCCAACTTACCATCGCAAGCAAGATTGTTTGTATATCTCAGCAAAGACCGGAGAGGGGATTGATGCTTTAAAGCAAAAGCTCCTTTCTATTGTTGGTTGGGAAAGTAATACAGAGAGTCTGTTTTTGGCAAGAGAACGTCATTTGCAAGCGATTATGAGTGCTAATGAGCATTTGCTGTTAGCTCAACAATTTTTGAACTTACCCAATCCAGCATTGGATTTGATTGCAGAAGAGTTACGACTAACTAATGATGATTTAGGTGAAATTGTCGGAGAAACAACACCTGATGATATTTTAGGAATGATTTTTAGTCGATTTTGCATTGGTAAGTGATTGATTTATAACGATAAATTATTAAAAGTTTCACGTGAAACGAGGAAAAAATGGATTATCCAATTCAATATGATGTAATTGTTGTTGGTTGTGGACATGCAGGGGCTGAGGCATGTTTAGCAGCTGCAAGAATGGGGTGTAAGACATTATTGATTACTCATAATGTTGAAACAATTGGACAGTTGTCTTGTAATCCGTCTATTGGTGGTATCGGTAAAAGTCACTTAGTGAAAGAGTTGGATGCTATGGGCGGTGCCATGGCGCAGGTGACTGATGCTGCTGGGATTCAGTTTCGAATTTTGAATAGTTCTAAGGGGCCGGCTGTTCGTGCCACTCGAGCTCAAATTGATCGTGATATTTATCGCGTCGAGATGAGAAAGAAGATTGAAAATCAGGAAAATTTATGGGTCTTTCAACAAGCAGCAGATGATTTGATTGTGAATGGGGATCGTGTTGAAGGGGTTATTACTCAGACGGGGATTCGCTTCAAATCAAAGACGGTTGTTTTGACTGCTGGTACTTTCTTGCATGGTTTAGTTCATGTTGGATTGGAGCATTATCCTGCTGGTCGTGTTGGCGATCCTGCAAGCATTCGACTTGCAGAGCGATTGATTGAATTGGGATTGCCAAAAGGGAGATTAAAGACGGGGACGCCTGCTCGTATTGATGGTCGTTCAATCGATTTCTCTAAATGTGAAGAACAATGGGGGGATTTAGAACCGACTCCCAACTTCTCAATGCTTGATCCTGCCAATCATCACCCAAGACAAGTTCCTTGTTGGATTACGAATACGAATGAGAGAACTCACGATATTATCCGTAACAATTTAGACCGTTCTCCAATGTTCTCTGGTGTTATTGAGGGGATTGGGCCCAGATATTGTCCTTCGATTGAAGATAAGGTTGTGCGTTTTGCAGAAAAAAACTCACACCACGTGTTCTTAGAGCCTGAAGGTTTATCAAATCATTTGTATTATCCGAATGGTATCTCTTCGAGCTTACCTTTTGATGTACAGATGAGTTTTATGCATACGATTCCGGGTTTGGAAAATGCTCACTTTGTGCGTCCTGCCTATGCCATTGAATATGACTATTACGATCCGAGATATTTAAAGACTTCTTTGGAAACGAAGTCGTTACATGGATTGTTCTTTGCTGGGCAAATTAATGGTACGACGGGTTACGAAGAGGCGGCTGCTCAAGGGCTTCTTGCTGGTATTAATGCTGCGTTAAAGGTTAAGGATGCTGACTCTTGGACTCCTCGCCGTGATGAGGCTTATTTGGGGGTGATGGTGGATGATTTGATTACGAAGGGGGTTTCAGAACCTTATCGTATGTTCACCTCTCGTGCTGAATATCGTTTGTGTTTAAGAGAAGACAATGCAGACGAACGCTTAACTGAAATTGGCAGAAAGTTAGGTTTGGTTGATGATGCTCGATGGGAATTCTTTAATCGTAAACAAGAGAACGTTGCAAAAGAATTGCAACGATTGAAGTCTACTTGGGTTCATCCTTCTGCCATTTCTAAAGATGACGCTGTTCGTGTGTTAGGTGTGCCTATTGAACGGGAATATTCTTTATTTAATTTACTTTCTCGTCCGAATGTTTCACATGAAACATTGTCCACTTTGAAGAAAAATGATGGTTCGCTCGTAACACCGTCTGTAGATTTGAGTAAAGGTGAGGTAGAGCAAGTTGAAATTGTGGCGAAGTATTCGGGCTATATTAATCGCCAAAAGGAAGAAGTTGCTAAGCTTTTAGAGCATGAGTTAACGCCTATTCCTGTAGATTTTGATTATGACGCTGTGAGAGGACTTTCATTTGAAGTTCGCCAAAAATTAAAGCTACACCGCCCTGAAACGTTGGGACAAGCTGGAAGAATTTCTGGTGTGACGCCGGCAGCGATTTCTTTGTTGTTGATTTTTATTCGCTCTAAACGTTTTGAAAAGTGAGGATAGTGTGTCATTTTTGGATATAAATCGCCTTCAAAATGGGTTGGCGGAACTAGGACTTTGTGCCACGGATCATCAGTTGGAGCAGCTTGATTTGTTTGCTGAAATGTTATTTAAGTGGAATAAAACATATAATTTGACGGCAATCAGTTCAAAGGAGGATGTTTTGACGCATCATATTTTGGATTCGCTATCTGTTATTCCACTTTTTAAGTCTGAAGCAATAGATGGTGCAAAGATTTTAGATGTTGGCTCTGGTGGCGGTTTACCGGCAATTCCTTTAGCAATTATGTGTCCAACATTCTCTATCTCGATGGTAGATACTGTGGGTAAGAAGGCTGCGTTTTTGACACAATGTTGCGTCTCGTTGCGCTTGTTAAATGCAAAAGCTTTTCATTCAAGAGTGGAAAATTTGAATGATGATAAATACGACGTTATTACATCAAGAGCTTTTGCATCACTGAAACTATTCACTGATTTAACAAAACACTTGTTAAAAGATGATGGGTGTTGGTTAGCTCTTAAGGGACCTGGTGTTTCAGATGAAATTTTGGAGCTTACTAATGATATTAGTTTGGAAGAAAATTTTGCCATTAAGGTACCATTTTTGAATGAAAAACGCTGTTTAGTGAAAATGAAAATTAGTAAAGTGGGAGTGGGTCACTAAGTTTGTACCTTGTGAAACAAATTGCACAATTAATAATCTTATTTGGTTAAATATGTTTATAAATTAATTGGTTATATTTGTTTTGTTTGTTGTGTTTTTGGTAAAAGGGGAGTGTTTCACATGAAACATTCTCTTTTTTTTTTGCGTTAAAGCGAGAATTTTCTCATCTCTTGTGTCAAAATCTGATTTAGTCTTTGTGAACTTTTGGGGAAAAGTGATGGATCAAATTATTAGTACCTTTTTGTTTACATTTGCCTCGTTTATTCCTGTGTTGAATCCTTTTGGTGGGGCAATGTTCTTTTTGGCATTGACGCCAAATATTGATGATGAAACTCGTAAGATGATGGTCAATCGGATTGTCTTTTATTCGATGATTATTTTATTGGTGAGTTTGTTTGCGGGTCATTTGATTTTGAGCTTCTTTGGCATTTCGTTGGGAGTGCTTCGTGTGGGGGGCGGGTTGGTGTTGGTGTCGGCTGGGTGGAAGGCGTTGAATGATGCTAGTTCGGTTGATGATTCAGATGGAGCTAATATCGAACCGCCTAAGTCCAGAAAGAAGTTACTTTCGATGGCGTTTTATCCAATTACTTTGCCTTTGACGATGGGCCCTGGGATGATTGCAGTGTCAACGGCGATTGGTACTGGGACGCTTGGTCAAGGGACGACTGCGCTAATTGGTTGTTTGCTCGCAACGGTTGCAACTTTGTTGACGGTGTATGTTTGTTATCGTTACTGCGATCGTGTGAGTGAAGCGGTGGGGACAACGGGTGCAGATGCGCTTTCTCGTGTGTTTGCTTTTATCTTGCTCTGTATTGGTATTTCTGTTCTTTGGCAAGGGTTTAGTGAATTGTGGCTTAGTTTGCCAAAGGTGTAATGAAGGATTTTAAATGTCGTTAGTTTTTTGTGTCGCAAATCAAAAGGGTGGAGTCGGTAAGACGACGACGGCTGTTAATTTGTCAGCCTCTTTAGCTCAATTAAAACAACGAGTTTTATTGATCGATTTGGATCCGCAAGGCAATGCGACCACTGGTAGCGGCATCGCAAAGGATTCTATTAAGGATACGATCTATCCGTTATTGTTCGATCAAGCATCCTTTGATGACGTTGTTGTTCATGCCTCTGAAGTTGGCTATGATGTTTTGCCATCTAATCGTGAATTGGCTGGAGCTGAAGTTGAGCTTGTTGATTTGGATGATCGTGATGAACGATTGAAGAAGATTTTGGAGGAGCAAGACGATCGATACGATTTCGTTATTATTGATTGCCCTCCGTCTTTATCGATGTTGACGATTAATGCGCTGTGCTGCGCTCGTGGCGTCGTTGTTCCGATGCAATGTGAATATTTTGCAATGGAAGGACTCACGGATTTAATTGGCTCTGTTCGTAGAATTCAAGCAGATAAGAATCCTGATTTAACCCTTATTGGATTGTTGAGAGTGATGTTTGATCCTCGTGTGACTCTACAACAGCAAGTCAGTGATCAGCTTAAAGAGTATTTTGGTGATAAGGTTTTTAAAACTGTTATCCCGCGAAATGTTAGATTGGCTGAGGCTCCGAGTTATGGTTTGCCTGGGGTTTTATATGATAAATCCAGTAAAGGGGCGAAGGCATATTCTGAGTTTGGTGCTGAGTTCTTAAAGCGCATGAAAAAGTTTAAAAAAGCTAAGAAGGAGAGTAAGTGATGGCCGTTAAAAAAACTCGAGGTGGTCTCGGAAAGGGGTTGGATGCCTTACTTGGAGAAAAGAAAGATCCGGTCATCGTGCTTACGGATAAACCGGAAGATACCATTGCAGAATTAGATATATCAAAGATTCAAGCGGGGGCTTATCAACCTCGTACGCTTATGGATCAAAGCTCGTTGGAAGAGTTGGCAGAGTCGATTAAAGAACAAGGTTTAATTTCTCCGATTCTTGTCCGCCCAATCTCTAAGACGAAATACGAGATTATTGCAGGCGAACGTCGGTTTAGAGCTTCTAAGTTAGCAGGGTTAAAGAAGGTTCCTGTTTTAATTCGAAAGATTTCAGACGAAAAGGCGCTAGCCTGGGCGTTGATTGAAAACATTCAACGAGAAAACTTGAATCCCTTGGAAGAGGCTATGGGGATCCATCGCTTGATTTCTGAGTTTTCTATGACGCACGAAGCTGCCTCTCAGGCAATTGGCCGTAGTCGTACTGCAACCAGTAACTTATTACGTCTACTTAATTTGGCCAAACCGGTTCAAGATTTTCTTATGGCCAATAAGATTTCAATGGGTCATGCGAGAGCTTTGTTACCGCTTGAGCCGGCCATGCAGGTTGCTGTTGCCCAAGAGGTGATTAGTAAGGGCTTATCGGTTCGCCAAGTTGAAACGTTAGTTAATCAGTTAGAGACGAAAAAGCAAAAAACGAAAGAGGCGCCGAGAGCTTTGAAAAAGGATAGTGATACAGTACGTCTAGAAGAGGATCTTTCTAATGCAATTGGCGCAACAGTTAAACTGACTGCCAACCGAAAAGGTAAGGGGAAATTAATTATCGAATTCTCCAATTATGATCAATTAGATGGAATCATTGCTCATTTTGGTCAATTTGATTAACTAATTGAAATTAGTAAGAAAAAAGTGTTCTTTTGGACTAAGGGTTTACGCTAGAAAAACATTAGTGTAAACCCTTGTTTATATAGGTAACGTAACGTATAATTCGCCGTAATGACGGGTTTGTAGAGGCGGCTTTACTATAAAAATGAGCAAAATCGTTTTACTACAAATCTTTGCCACATTAGGAGTTGCTGCAGTTTCTGCCCTCTTTTGGGGAGAAAGTGTGGCTGTTTCTGCATTATTAACAGGCTTAGCCTGTTCGGTGCCGAACGCATTATTTGCGGCGAATTTGAGTGCTTTAGGCAAATTAAGTCCCTCATCTTCACCGTTGTTCTTCTTAATTGGCGAGTTCATTAAACTCATTGCAATGGCACTTTTGTTGGTGTTAATTGTGATGCTGTATAAGGACTTAGTCTGGCCCGCAATGATTATTACAATGATTGTGGTCTTGAATTGTTCCTTTTTGGGACTTCTAACCCGAGAATAAACATGGCAGCTGAAGCTCTCACCGCTACCGAGTATATTACTCACCACTTGAAGCATTTGTCTTCCACTGCACAATCGAGCATTGTCGATATGTCAGTGATTAATATTGACACGATCACGTTTTCAATTCTGATCATGGCTTTAACGCTCTTCTTGTTATACAAGGGTGCGTGCAAGGCCACGTCTGGCGTTCCGGGTAAATGGCAATGTGCCGTCGAAATGCTGGTTGAATTTGTTGACGAACAAGCTAAGTCAATTGTCCATGGGGATCGTACCTTTATCGCTCCTTTGGCTTTGACGGTGTTTGTTTGGGTTGTGTTGATGAATGCTATCGACTTGATCCCGGTAGACTTATTACCGACGATCGCTGCTTGGATGGGCATTCATTATTTGCGTCCACTCCCGACGGCCGACTTGAACGGCACGATGGGTATTTCTATGGGCGTGCTTCTCCTTATGATTTATTACGGTATTAAAATCAAGGGGTTTGGTGGTTTCGGTCGTGAACTCTTCACGGCACCGTTTGGCTCCAACCCGTTGCTTTGGCCGTTTAATTTCGCATTAAATCTTATCGAATATGCCGCTAAGTGTGTCTCTTTGGGCATGCGGTTGTTTGGTAATATGTATGCAGGGGAATTAGTCTTTTTCTTGATCGCACTCTTAGGTAGCCTCTGGGCCGGCTTTGACGGCTTGAGTCTCTTTGGTGTGTTTGGTCACGCTGTGGCAGGGATCTGCTGGTGGCTCTTCCACGTGTTGATCGTGATCTTACAAGCTTTCATCATGATGATGTTGACCTTGGTTTACATTGGTCAAGCTCATGAAGGTCACTAATCACTAGCTTTTTACTTTAATTTTTTTTCTTTTACTCCCACTTTTTTTTAGGATTAAGGAGTTTCGCAATGACCAACGTCGCTTTTGTTGCCTTGGCTGCTGGCCTCATCATCGGTCTCGGTGCTATTGGTGCTTGTCTCGGTATCGCTATCATGGGTTCTAAGTACCTCGAAGCTGCTGCTCGTCAACCGGAATTGATGAACGCCTTGCAAACCAAGATGTTCTTGTTGGCCGGTCTTATCGACGCCGCTTTCTTGATTGGTGTCGGTATCGCTATGATGTTCGCTTTTGCTAATCCGTTTGTCGGCTAATAAAAGCTTTAAAAACTCTTTTATTAACGGCGTTAATTAGCACTCACCAAGGGTGGTGAGCGTGCTGATTGACTTAACGGGGTTCAAATAATGAACATCAATGCTTCTCTGTTTGTACAGATGGCCGTGTTCTTCTTTGGTGCTTGGGTCACCATGAAGTACATTTGGCCGCCGCTCATTCGAGCAATCGAAGAGCGACAAAAGAAGATTGACGGAGGTTTGGCTGCTGCCGATAAAGGTGAAATGGCCTTAGCGGAAGCCCAAAAGGAAGTTCAAGCTATTAAGGCTGAAGCTCGTGCTCAAGCTTTGGGTATCGTCAATGACAGCGAAAAGCGCGGTCAAACGATCGTTGAAGAAGCAAAGGCTCAAGCTCAAGTCGAAGCAGATCGTATTATCGAATCTGCCAAGGCTGAAGTTGCTCAAGAAGCTCAACGCGTTCGTGAGCAATTGCGTGCAGAAGTTGCTCGCTTGGCTATCGCTGGTGCTGAACAAATCCTTCGTCGCGAGGTTGACACTAAAGTTCATGCAGACATGCTTGAACAATTGAAGGCTAAGCTTTGATTATGGCTGAACTTTCGACGATTGCCCGTCCCTACGCGCAAGCTCTTTTGTTAGCTTTGCGTGACGCTAAAAAGGGACCTAAGGAAGCTGCCGATTTGGCTGCTGTTATGGATGGTATTGCCCAAGTGGTGACCGCTCCTGAACTCCTTTCCCTCATTGGGGAACCGAAGGTCAGTTCTGAGCAAATCTGTGAGTTGATTTTGACCACCATCGGTCAAGAAGTGCCCGCAGAGGCCGCTAATTTATTGAAGGTGGTCGTTGAGAACGGTCGCTTGGAAGCTGTGCCGGAAATCGCACGTCAATTCCGCGAACTTAAAAACCAATCCGAAGGTGTCGCAGACGCGTACATTGAATCTGCTTTCCCGATGAGTGACGCAGAAGTCAATGCTTTGGTCTCCGCTCTTGGAAGCCGTTTCCCTGGACTTAAGTTGACGCCGATCGTGACCATTAATGAAGGTTTGATCGGTGGTGTCCGTGTGAAAGTTGGCGATAAGACGCTTGACGGATCGATTCAAACGCGCCTTGCTCAAATGCAAGAGGCACTCACCGCATAAATTTCGGAGCTGTAAGAAATGCAACTCAATCCTAGTGAAATCAGCGAATTGCTGAAAAAGCGCATCGAAGGCCTTGGGGTCTCCGCTGATCTTCGCACCCAAGGTACCGTGGTTTCTGTTACCGACGGTATTTGCCGCGTTCACGGTCTTTCTGACGTGATGCAAGGCGAAATGTTGGAATTCCCCAACAGCACGTATGGTTTGGCTTTGAACCTTGAACGTGATTCCGTGGGTGCAGTTATTCTTGGTAACTACGAGCACATTAGTGAAGGCGACGTCGTTAAGACGACGGGTCGCATTCTCCAAGTGCCCGTTGGTCCGAAGTTGATTGGCCGCGTGGTCAATGCTTTGGGTCAACCGATCGATGGTAAGGGTCCGATCGACACCGACGAATTTGACGTCGTTGAAAAGGTCGCTCCTGGTGTTATCGATCGCCAATCTGTTTCTCAACCGGTTCAAACTGGTTTGAAGTCTATTGACGCAATGGTGCCGATCGGCCGTGGTCAACGTGAATTGATCATTGGTGACCGTCAAACGGGTAAGACCGCTGTTGCTTTGGATACGATCATTAACCAAAAGGGTAAAGACCTTATTTGCGTTTATGTCGCTATCGGTCAAAAGGCTTCTACGATTGCCAACGTTGTTCGCAAGTTGGAAGAGCACGGCGCAATGGACTACACGATCATTGTTGCTGCCAGTGCATCTGAATCTGCCGCTTTGCAATACATCGCTCCGTACGCCGGTGCAACGATGGGCGAATACTTCCGCGACCGCGGTCAAGATTCTTTGATTGTTTATGATGACTTGACCAAGCAAGCTTGGGCCTATCGTCAAATTTCCTTGTTGTTGCGCCGTCCGCCTGGACGCGAAGCATACCCTGGTGACGTGTTCTACTTGCACAGCCGCTTGTTGGAACGTGCCGCTCGCGTGAACCCGACCTATGTCGAACGTTTCACGAAGGGTGCTGTTAAGGGTAAGACTGGCTCTATGACCGCTTTGCCGATCATTGAAACGCAAGCTGGTGACGTTACGGCTTTCGTGCCGACCAACGTGATTTCTATTACCGACGGTCAAATCTTCTTGGAAACTGACCTCTTTAACGCTGGTATTCGTCCGGCTATCAACCCGGGTATCTCTGTGTCCCGTGTGGGTGGTGCTGCTCAAACCAAGGTTATTAAGAAGCTCGGTGGTGGCGTTCGTTTGGCTTTGGCTCAATACCGTGAATTGGCCGCTTTTGCTCAATTCGCCTCTGACTTGGACGAAGCAACCCGCAAGCAATTGGAACGCGGTAAGGTTGTTACTGAATTGATGAAGCAACCGCAATACCAACCGTTGCAAGTTTGGGAAGAAGCTTTGGTCTTGTTCTGCGTTGAAAACGGCATTTACGACGATGTCGAAGTCAAGGATGCATTGCGCTTTGAAAAGGCTATGCGTGACTTCATCGCTGAAAAGCACGCCGACTTAGTGCAACGTATCGAAGAGAAGAAGGAACTTGTTGCTGAAGACAAGGATCTCCTCTTGAACGTTGTTACTGAATTTAAGAAGAACGGCGCCTACTAAGTAGAAGTCGATTAACACCAAAGGGGACCAAATGCCTAGCACCAAGGAAATTCGCGCCAAGATCAAGAGCGTACAAAATACGCGCAAGATCACCAAGGCGATGGAAATGGTTGCGGCATCGAAGATGCGTAAGGCGCAAGATCGTATGCACGCCTCTCGCCCGTACGGGGAACATATCCGTACGATTGTGGCTCACTTAGCCACGGCACAGACGAGTTACGATCATCCGTATTTGCGCACGCATGACGCGAGTGCTGCTAAAGTTGGTCTGATCATGGTGACGACGGACAAAGGCTTGTGTGGAGCTCTTAATACCAACATTCAACGTTTGGTATTGAACAAGATTAAAGACTGGAATGCTGAAGGCGTGGAGATTCAAGCCACTGCTATCGGTAACAAAGGTCTCGGTTTCTTGCAACGCTCCGGTGTGGAATTGATTTCCAATGTTGTACAACTTGGTGATCGTCCGCAAATGGAACATCTGATTGGCGCCATCGGCGCACAATTGGAACTTTATACGGCTGGTAAGATCGATAAGGTCTATCTCGCTTACTCTCGTTTTGTAAACGCGATGAAGCAAGAACCGGTTGTTGAGCAACTTTTGCCCTTGTCGAGTGATCGACTTGAAGAGATTGGCGAAGAACGTCGGGAATATTCGTGGGATTATCTCTACGAACCCAGTGACGCCACAGTTCTCGATGTGCTCTTAAAGCGCTACATCGAAGCATTAATTTACCAAGCAGTTGCAGAAAACATGGCATCTGAGCAAAGTGCACGTATGGTGGCTATGAAGGCCGCTAGCGACAATGCTAAGAAGCTTATTGGTGATTTGCAATTGGTTTACAACAAGACCCGTCAAGCGGCCATCACGAAGGAAATTACTGAAATCGTGGGTGGTGCAGCTGCCGTGTCTTAAAGAGGATAACTCCCATGAGTATCGGACAGATCGTTCAGGTCATTGGCGCTGTGGTGGACGTTGAGTTCCCGCGCGATCAAATGCCCAAAGTTTACGATGCCCTTATCTTAGAAAAAGATGAGAACAACAGTCTTGCCGAAGAAGGCTTGACCTTCGAAGTGCAACAACAGTTGGGCGACGGCGTGGTTCGTACCATTGCTATGGGCGCCTCTGAAGGTTTGCAACGCGGCATGAAGGTCAAGAGCACCGGCTCTGGTATCTCTGTGCCTGTCGGCCCGAAGACCTTGGGTCGTATTATGGACGTGTTGGGTCGCCCGATTGACGACTGCGGCCCGATCGGCGAAGAAGAACGCCGTGAAATTCACCGTCCTGCTCCGAAGTTTGACGAATTGAGCCCGTCAGTGGACTTGCTCGAAACCGGTATTAAGGTGATTGACTTGATTTGCCCGTTCGCTAAGGGCGGTAAGGTCGGTCTCTTCGGTGGTGCCGGTGTGGGTAAGACCGTGAACATGATGGAATTGATCAACAACATTGCTAAGCAATATGGTGGTTATTCTGTGTTCGCAGGCGTGGGTGAACGTACCCGTGAAGGTAATGACTTCTACCATGAAATGGAAGAATCTCACGTGTTGGACAAGGTGGCCATGGTGTTCGGTCAAATGAACGAACCTCCGGGCAACCGTTTGCGCGTGGCCTTGACCGGCTTGACGATGGCTGAAGCTTTCCGTGACGAAGGCCGTGACATCTTGTTGTTCGTCGACAACATCTATCGTTACACCTTGGCTGGTACGGAAGTTTCCGCATTGCTCGGTCGTATGCCTTCTGCCGTGGGTTATCAACCGACGTTGGCTGAAGAAATGGGTCGCTTGCAAGAACGTATTACGTCTACGAAGGTTGGTTCTATTACCTCCATTCAAGCCGTTTACGTCCCTGCTGACGACTTGACTGACCCGTCTCCGGCTACGACCTTCGGCCACTTGGACGCTACCGTTGTGTTGTCTCGTGACATCGCTGCCTTGGGTATTTACCCGGCAGTTGACCCGCTTGACTCCACGAGCCGCCAAGTTGACCCGTTGATCATCGGTGAAGAACACTATGGCATCTGCCGCCGAGTCCAAGAAACGTTGCAACGTTACAAGGAATTGCGCGACATTATCGCCATTTTGGGTATGGACGAATTGGCTCCGGAAGATAAGTTGACGGTTATGCGTGCTCGTAAGATCCAACGCTTCTTGTCTCAACCCTTCCACGTTGCTGAAGTCTTTACTGGCGCTCCCGGTAAGTACGTCCCGTTGAAAGAAACGATCCGCGGTTTCCGCATGATCGTTGACGGTGAATGCGATGCTTTGCCTGAACAAGCTTTCTACATGGTTGGTACCATCGACGAAGCTTTCGAAAAGGCTAAGCAAATGCACTAATGATTTTGGTCAAGGGAGAGTGATCTCCCTTGCCAAAACACGACCACGGAGCAACTATGTCTACGATTAAGGTTAACGTCGTTAGCGCTGAAGAGCAAATCTTCTCTGGTGATGCCGAGTTCGTTGCCCTTCCTGGTGAAGGCGGTGAATTGGGTATCCTGCCTCAACATACTCCGTTGATCTCTTTGATTAAGCCGGGTTTTGTGCGTATTACGCTCCCGGAAACCAAAGAAGTGAAACAAGTGTTCGTTGCGGGTGGCGTGATTGAAGTGCAACCGCACCTTGTTACTGTTTTAGCTGATACCGCTATTCGTTCTGAAGAAATGGATCGCGCTAAGACGGAAAAGGCAATTGCTGAAGCTCGCGAAGCTCGCAGCAAGGCAACGAGTGAAGTCGATTTGGCCAAGCTCGATGCGGAATTGGCTGTCTTGGCTGCCGAATTGGCTGCCATCGACAAGCTCAAACGCAATCACTAAGCGTTCATGGACGTTTAAAAAGGCAGATGTTTCATCTGCCTTTTTTTATCGCTTAAAGTTTTCTGACATATCAAGAGATATGCAGAAAAACAGTACACTTTCAAGATAATTCGTTGTAGGATAAAAGTATCCAAGCGCTTTTCTAAAATGAAAGAGAAGTGTGTAAATTTAAAAACACATTCGATATTGTTGGAGTGGTCTATGAAAGTTATGGTTTGTACCGACGGTACAGAATTGAGTCGTAAAGCTATTGAAACGGCAATCGCAGTTGCAAAACCATTGAATGCTGAATTAATTGGTATGACGGCTGTTAAAGGGGATGCCCCTGCAGATGGTTTGGCTGGTGAGCCATCTGAAATTCAAGAACGTCTCGGTGAAATCTATGAAGCTGCTAAGGTGGCAGAGGTTCCGTGCCGTGTTATTGCTGAACACGGACAAGCCCCTTGGATGTGCATCACGGAATTGGCCAAACGCGAAGATGTAGATTACGTTGTTATGAGTAGTCGCGGTATGGGAAGCTTAGGTAGTTTAATTATCGGTAGCGAAACTCAAAAAACGTTGGCTCAGATCGACCGTCCTGTTTTGGTTGTACGTTAAAGAGATAGTCCTCAAAATACGAGAAATGCTTTTTGGGGACTTGTTTACTGCAACTTAGCTACGCATTCATTGGCGGTAATGCCTTGGATGCGTATTCTTTTTTCTCGACTTGTCTCACCACTGATGAGGGTAAGTTTCGATTTGGAAATGCCTAACGTCTTGGCTAAGAAAGCAATAATCGCTTGATTGGCTTTACCATCGACCGGAGGGGTTGCTACAGCAATCTTCAACTTGTCTCCGTAGAGCCCGACGACAGAAGTACGCTTAGCACCGGGTTGTGCATGAAGGCGCAAAACGATGTCTTGATCTTTTTCACTAAGCCAGACAGGAAGGGTCATTAATAGCTTTCCTTGATAATGTAATTTTCGTCAGTCAATGATAGCGAAGAACCGTCACTTTCTCGAATACAAACATTGTTTTAAAGATTATCAACAGACTTATCCACAAAATCTGTAAATCTCTAGTTTTTAGATTTATTGTTTAAAATCCGATAGTTAATATTTTTAGAAATTTGTAACACGTTGAATAATAAGGCTATTTTTATTTTGCTACTTTTTCTCTCATTTTGCGTAGATAACGGGCAAACTGTATAAAAGACAGGCATAAACCAAGATATACACAAAGTTATGCACAATTTGTTGAAAGCCTGTTATGAATGGATCATTAAGGAAATCTTAACCTAGGTAACTCGGTCTTGATAAAATCACGTCATTGATACGAGGATCATTTAATGTTGCCGTCTGCCTCTTTTGCGCAAGTTGTTTTAGACATTCCTTTATTACCCGTCTTAACCTATAAAGTGGAAAAAGATCAGGCTGTTGCCGTCGGTCTTCGTTGCGTTGTGCCTTTAGGACGCAGAGAAGTGGTGGGTATGATTGTTCAGCTCACCGAGGTCTGTGACATTGAGCCCAAAAAACAAAAAAGCATTATTCGTGTATTTGACGATGTTGACCCCGTTGATGACAAGTGGTTGCGTTTAACGAAATTTGCCAGTGATTATTACCAACATGGGTGGGGGGAAGTTGCTCTGAGCTGTCTTCCTAATTTTTTCCGAACCAAACCCGGCGTGCGTTATCAACAATCGTTGGATCGATTGCGAAAGCAAGGGAAACGCCCAACCTTTTCCCCTCAAGTCAAACACGACTTAAATGAGGAGCAGACTTTGGCAGTTCAAACTCTGAAAGAGAGTTCTGGATTTAGCCCTATGGTCTTGCATGGCGTGACGGGAAGTGGGAAGACTGAAGTCTATCTCAATATGATGGAGTCGGTTTTTAATGACGACTCTTCGGCTCAAGTTTTGTTTTTGGTGCCTGAAATTAACTTGACACCACAACTTGAAAGCCGCGTTCGCTCCCATTTTCCAGACATTTCAGTTGTGTGTCTACACTCAGGGCTTTCACAAGGGGAACGGGCACGATCTTGGTTAGCGATGCATGAAAAGCGTGCGCAAATACTGATTGGCACGCGCATGTCAGTTTTTGCGAGCATTCCCAATTTAAAGCTCATTGTTGTGGATGAAGAGCACGACCTTTCATATAAGGCGGGCGATGGTATTCGTTATTCTGCCCGAGATTTAGCGGTCAAACGAGCTCAGTTAATGGATATTCCGGTGGTACTGGGCTCGGCTACTCCGTCATTAGAAACATGGGCTCATGTGCGTGCACAGCGCTATCAACTGCTGACGTTGCACCACCGTGCGGTCAAAGATGCAGTTTTACCGACCTTGGAAGTAATTAATCCTAAAGAGGGGAAAACGGTTAGCGGATTGGCACAATCCATCGTTGATGAGATAACTCAAACGCTTGAGCGCAAAGAACAGGTGATTGTGTTTTTAAATCGCCGAGGTTATGCCCCCGTATTAACTTGTCCGAGTTGTGGGTGGCTATCGACATGTCCGCATTGTTCAACGTATGCGGTTTACCATAAGTCTCATCGCCGATTGATGTGCCATCATTGCGGGTGGACTGCTCCTGTGTATTCCAAATGCCCTGATTGCGGAAATGTGGATTTGGCGCCTCTTGGGGCGGGCACTCAGCGTATTGAAGAGCAATTGCAAGCGCTATGGCCTCAAGCAAAGATTCTTAGAATTGACCGAGATAGCACCCAGAGAAAAAATGCAGCTCAAAAGGCTTTTGAAGCAGTGCATGCTGGTGAAGTCGATATTTTAGTCGGAACTCAAATGGTGGCCAAGGGACACGATTTCCAAAATGTCTCTTTAGTGGTTGTTCTTAATGTAGACGCACAATTGGTTAGCGCTAATCCTCGCAGTGAGGAAAGAGCGTTTGCCAACTTGATGCAAGTAGCAGGTCGAGCTGGACGTGGCGGTTTGACTGCGAAATTGATGGTGCAGAGTCGTTTTGGTGATCGGCCGATCTTTAAGGCATTGGCGCAACAAAATTATGAAATGTTTGCAGATGAATTGTTGGCCATACGAGAGATGGAAGGGACGAGCCCCTTTGTTTCGCAAGCTTTATTGCTAGCCGATGCGCCCAACCTTGATAAGGCAATTGAGTTTTTAACGACGGCGGTTTCAATAGGAGAAGCTATTCGAGATCGTTATGAATTAAACGAAATAGCCATTTTCGATCCCATTCCGATGGCGGTGATGAGGGTGGCCGACCGTGATCGGGCACAATTGTTGGTTGAAGCTCCCTCAAGAGCGAAATTAAATCAATATTTGTCGGCGTGGATGGAGCAATTATCTCACCTAAAAACGTCAGTACACTGGGTCATGGATGTTGATCCTATTGACGTATAAAGCTTGGACGACAAAACCGCTTTTAGTTCTTTATAATCAATAGCCCTGCCTCCGTGGTGAAGTGGATATCATGCGACCCTCCGAAGGTCGCGTCACAGGTTCGATTCCTGTCGGAGGTGCCAACTTTTTCTAGTCTTTAAGCATGCAATCACCATCAAATATCATCTATCACAACCAATCGAAAGTTTTAGAGATTGTTGACTACGATGGTCGCCAAATGTTGCTTTCCGCAGAGTACTTGCGGGTTATGAGTCCTTCGGCAGAGGTTCAAGGTCACTCTCCCGATCAAGCTCAATTACAAGTCGGTAAGCGAGATGTTGGCATTGTGGGAATTGAACCCGTGGGTTTGTATGCAATCCGAATTGTTTTCTCCGACGGTCATGATTCGGGTTACTATGATTGGGATTATTTAAGACTTTTATTTGCGGAAAAAGAGAACCGTTGGCAAGCCTATTTAAACGAATTACAGGAACGTGGGGCGTCGCGAGATCCCGACGATCCTAAGAACGAACCTTTTAAAGCCAAGCCCCAAAAGGCTTGTCATCATTGATATGTCTGATAAGCAAAATCAAAAAGAAACCGACTTCGGGTTTCAACGTGTCGCTGAAGATGATAAAGCACGTCAAGTACGTGAGGTTTTTGACTCTGTTGCGCCGAAATACGATTTAATGAACGATGTTTTGTCTTTTGGTATGCACCGTCTTTGGAAGTGCTATGCCATTCATAAGGCAGATATAGATCGTGGGATGAAGGTGCTGGATTTGGCTTCCGGTACGGCCGACTTATCTTTAAAGTTTGCAAAGCTTGTCGGTAAGGACGGCGAGGTTTGGCCGACTGATATTAATCGCTCGATGCTTTCTTTGGGTGCCCAACGTATGCGTCAAGCTGGTTTTGATATGCCGGTGGTTCAGTGCGATTGTGAAGAACTTCCGTTTCCGGACAATACCTTCGATGTTGTGATCGTTAGTTTTGGTTTGCGCAATATGACGCACAAGGATCGCGCTTTGGCGGAAATGCAACGTGTGTGTAAGCCTGGCGGTAAGGTCATGGTTTTGGAATTCTCCAAGGTTTATCGCTTCTTTGCACCCTTCTATGATTTTTATTCTTTCCACTTAATGCCGTGGTTGGGTGGAAAAATTTCTGGCGATAGCGATAGTTATCGTTACTTGCCTGAGTCCATCCGTATGCATCCGAGTCAACCAGTTTTGGCTGGCATGATGCGAGATGCCGGTTTAGAGTCGGTTGATTGGCACAATTTGACCTTTGGTGTTTGTGCGTTACATATCGGTCGAAAACCGCTGGTGTAAAAGATTGTTGAAAGCTCGTTTCTTGGTAGCGGCTTTTTGTAAAATAAGAACTATTCCATTATTTTCTCGGAGTTTTTAATCCATGAAAAAGTTGATTGCCGTATTAGCAATTGGTTTAACGATGATGTCGATGTCTATGACGGCTGATGCCGCCCGTCGCTTTGGCGGTGGTGCGAGTTTTGGTCGTTCTGCACCGATGTTGCAAAAGAGTACGCCGGCACCTGCCGCTCCTACCTTGCAAAAGGCGGCTCCTGGCCAACAAAAGGGTCAACAACAAGCCGCTCCCAACCAAGCTCGTCCGAATCAACCGGCTGCCGCTCCGAGCCCCATGCGTAATATGTTGATGGGTCTTGCCGGCGTGTTAGGTATTACGGCTTTGGCTCACGCGTTGGGTTTGGGTGAGAGCTTTGTCAACTTTTTGATGATGGCTGTTTTAGCCTTTGCTGCCTTCTACTTTATTCGTATGTTGATGGGCTTGTTCTTAGCTAAGCGTATGGCTGGTGGCGCATCATCCATGCCGGGCATGGATCGTTCTGCCGCTAACAATCGTTCGGCTAAGAATGATTCTTCTTACTACAACCAACAACAAACGCAAGCGCCGGCTCAAGAACCCTCTTATCAAGCTCGCCCCATGAGTGGTAGCCTTTTGGATGAATTGTCCTCTGGTAACAGCTCTGCTAAGGCTGTAGATTTGCCGGCGGGTTTTGATGTTGAAGGTTTCTTGAAAGTCGCCGAAGAAAACTTCGTTAAGATGCAAAAGGCTTGGGATACGGGTAACTTGACGGCTTTGTCTGACTTTACGACCGATGACGTCTTCTTGACGATTACGCACCAATTGCGTGAACGTGGTAACCAAGATTATCAAACAGAAGTGATTAGTTTGAAGTCGGAATTCCGTGGCATTATTCAAGACGGTGAAGAATATTTGGCTGGTGTGACTTTCCAAGGTACGCTCAATGTGAGCGGTGAGGCTGAAGACATCAATGAAACGTGGATTTTGTCTAAACCTGTTCATGGTGATCAAGGCTGGTTGCTCTCCGGTATTCACCAAGAGCAAGCCAACGCTTAAGGCCTGCGTTCTAATATGACAGACGGGGGAGTTCAAGTATGTTGAGCTCCCTTTTTTCTTTGAGTTGTAGGCGAGTCAATTTCGCTACAATAAGAGAGTTATTAATTTAGAGAGAAGCTGCTATGTTAAACATTGTTATTTTGGCTGCTGGGATGGGGAAGCGTATGCGTTCCCGTTTGCCGAAAGTGCTTCAGCCATTGGCAGAAAAACCTCTTTTGTCTCACGTGTTGGATAAGGCTCGTGCCGTTGAAGGCGAAAAGCGTTTGATTGTTGTCGTGGGGCATGGAGCCGAAGCGGTTAAAGCGCATTTGAAAGAGGCAACCGATGTGACGTTTGCCCTACAAGAGCAGCAATTAGGCACTGGACACGCTTTAATGCAAGCCTTGCCTTACTGTGACCCCAAAGCACCGACCTTGGTGTTATTGGGTGACGTTCCTTTGATTGAGACGCAAACATTGGAAAACTTACGCCAAAAGGCCGGTGACGATCTCGGTCTTTTGACAGTGAAGTTAGATAATCCTAAGGGATATGGTCGTATTGTTCGTGAAAATGGCAACGTCAAAGGCATCGTTGAAGAAAAAGATGCAACCGACGAACAAAGAAAGATTGATGAAGTCAACACGGGCATTATGCTTTTGCCGACGCGTCGATTAGAGGCTTGGTTGTCTTCATTATCCAATAGCAACGCGCAAGGTGAATACTATTTAACCGATGTGATTGCTAAGGCTGTAGAGGAATCCATTCCAGTACACACGGCTTTTGCGACGTGCGCCAATGAAGTCGAAGGTATTAACAGTAAGCCTCAATTGGCAGCGCTGGAGCGCGCTTATCAGGTCGCTCAGGCACAACGTCTGATGCAAGAGGGCGTGACCTTGATTGATCCGGCTCGCTTTGATCTGCGAGGTGAGCTTATCTGTGGCAAGGACGTGACGATTGATGTGGGTTGCATTTTCAGCGGTCGCGTTGTTTTAGCCGATGGTGTTCGTATCGGTGCCTACTGCATCCTTAAAAATGTTGAAATTGGTGCTGAAACCGAAGTCTTGCCGTATTGCCATTTTGAGAATGCAACAGTAGGGGCGGAGGCTCGTCTTGGTCCCTACTCGCGTTTACGCCCAGGTGCTAAGTTAGCTGACCAAACGCATGTCGGTAATTTTGTAGAAATTAAGAAGTCCAATATTGGTTTAGGCAGTAAGATTAATCACCTCTCCTATATTGGGGACACCGATATGGGCGCTCGAGTCAATATCGGAGCAGGAACCATCACCTGTAATTACGATGGTGTGAATAAGTTTAGAACGACAATTGGCGATGATGCCTTTATCGGTTCTGATACTCAATTGGTCGCTCCTGTTTGCGTGGGTAATGGTGCTACGCTAGGGGCCGGTACGACCTTGACAAAGAATGCGCCGGAAGGGGAGTTGACCCTTTCTCGTGCTCGTCAGGTAACGATTCAAGGTTGGAAGCGTCCGACCAAAAAACTATAACTTCAAAGAGGAAGTGAACTATGTGCGGTATTGTTGCTGCGACGTCGAAACATCGTGATGTCGTGCCGTTGTTGGTTCAAGGTTTAAAGCGCCTTGAGTATCGTGGTTATGACAGCTGCGGTGTGGCCGTGTGGGATAAGGGTTTAAAGCGTGTTCGAAGCGTGTCTCGCGTTGCAGAGCTTTGTGAACAAATTGAAAAAGACCACTTAGCGGGTCATTTGGGGATTGCGCACACGCGTTGGGCCACGCATGGTGCTCCGTTGGTTGTGAATGCTCATCCTCATTTTGCTGGTAATGAAATTGCTTTGATTCACAATGGCATTATCGAAAATTACGAAGAAATTCGTGAAGAATTGGAAACAAAAGGTGTTCAATTTAGCGGTCAAACCGACACGGAAGTGTTGGCTTATTTGGTTCGTGACTGCTATAGCGGTGATTTGTTGGGCGCTGTGAAGGCAGCCTTAAACCGCGTGCGCGGTGCTTACGCCATTGCTGTGTTCTCAAAAGACGATGACAAGCATGTCGTTGTGGCTCGCCAAGGTTCTCCCTTGGTGTTGGGCTTGGGCGACGGTGAAATGTTTGCTGCGTCCGATACGATGGCATTGGCCGGTGAAACAAATCGCTTTATCTATTTAGAAGACGGTGACGTTGCCGAATTAACGCCTGAAAGCTACCAAATCTATAAGCATGAAGGGATGGAGTACTTGCCGATCGAACGCGAGGTTCGAGAAGTAGAAGCTTTCTCCAATGCTGTGGACTTAGGCCCCTATCGCCACTACATGCAAAAGGAAATCTTTGAACAACCGCGTGCCATTGCCGATACGTTGGAAGCGGTTGAAGGCATTACCCCGATGCTTTTTGGTGAAAAGGCCGAAGAGATCTTTAAGGGTATTGAACGCATTTTGATGATTGCCTGCGGTACGAGCTACTACGCAGCACTCACTTCCAAGTATTGGTTAGAAGGCATTGCCGGCATCCCGTGCGACGTGGAAATTGCCAGTGAATATCGCTATCGCAAGAGTGTGCCCAATCCGAAGACGTTGGTGGTGACGATTTCTCAGTCTGGGGAAACGGCCGATACGTTGGCAGCTTTAAAGCACGCCCGTGCGTTAGGTATGGATAAGAGCCTAACGATTTGCAATGTTGCGACGAGCGCCATGGTGCGTGAAAGCGTCTTGCACTTCATTACGCGTGCTGGCGTGGAAATTGGTGTGGCATCTACGAAGGCCTTTACGACGCAATTGACCGCTTTATTCCTTTTGACGTTGACGTTAGCCAAGGTCAAGGGCCGTTTGACGGCGGAAGAAGAAGCCCAATACATGAAGCAATTGCGCCATGTGCCGCAAGCGGTGAGCGCTGTGTTGGCGTTAGAGCCCCAAGTGATTGCTTGGGCCGATCGTTTCGTCAGTAAGCAACATGCGCTTTTCTTGGGTCGCGGTGAACACTATCCGATTGCCTTAGAGGGTGCGTTGAAATTGAAGGAAATCTCCTACATTCACGCAGAAGCCTATCCGGCAGGCGAACTCAAGCACGGCCCATTGGCTTTGGTTGATGAGTCGATTCCTGTGGTGACCGTTGCTCCGAACGACCGATTGCTTGAAAAGTTAAAGAGCAATATGAAGGAAGTGGAAGCTCGCAAGGGTGAATTGTATGTCTTTGCCGATGCGGATACGGGGATGGAAGCAAGCGAACATATTCATGTGATTCGTATGCCGGAAAACTACGGGGCTTTGTCACCGATTTTGCACGTGGTGCCGTTGCAGCTTTTGGCTTACCATACCGCCTTTGTTCGTGGCAACGACGTTGATAAGCCTCGAAATCTCGCAAAGAGCGTGACAGTGGAATAACGTTAAGATAGCAAAAATAAAACGTCCCCAAAAATCCTACGTGATTTTGGGGACGCTTTGTTAAGTGGTAGCGGTTAAGCGCCTAACATGAATGCGCGAATGCCGGAACCGATGAACTGAATACCGATACAAATCAGCAAAAAGCCCATGCACTTACTAAGAATAATCGTGCCGGAAGGGCCTAATTTTTTAGCGCAAAAATCAGCCGATCGCATCACGGCCCAACAAACCATTGAACAGAAAATGATAGCCAGCGTCATCATGAAGAACGTCCCAGCTTGATCTTGCCAGCTAGGAAACTCCGCAATTTCCGTTGAGAACCCGATAATCACGGCCATAGTCCCCGGGCCAGCAATCATAGGCATGGCGATGGGGAAGAAGGCGTAGTCTTCACGATTGCGTCGAACTAGCGGAGCTTGATTGGGCGAGGCTGTTTGTTGACCAAAGAGCATTTGATAGCCGATCACAGCAACGACTAAACCGCCTGCAATACGAAGTGCACCATACGAGATCCCGAAAAACGCCAACAAGAGGTTACCAGCCAAAAGGCTGATAAACATAATGATGGCTGCATAGATGGCAGCCCATAATGCTTGAGACTTGCGTTGTGCATCATCCATGCCTTGCGTGAGGCTGATAAAGAGCGGAATTTTAGACGGAGGATTGCAGATAACAAGCAAACTCACCAAGCCGCCTAAAAAGTATTGAAGGTGAAAAATCTCTAAAGACATTTTTCTCTCAAAATCGGTACATGAAAACTTCACATTGTTCTCTTTTGTGAGAGAAAGGTCAAATAGGGGTAAACCCTATATGAGAGTTACAAATATTAATAGGGGATTTCTAAAAAATCCTAAAAAAGCTCGTTGCGAGCCAGTTTTTTTTTT
>CAJLGW010000020.1 GCA_905206345.1 uncultured Sutterella sp.
AGAGCTATTCGATCCGGGAAAAGTTATTGTCAAAACCTAATGGAAAATTTGGGTTGAACCCTTCTTGGCTCAAGTGGGCGGCATGAGTGCCAGCGGGATTTCTTGGATTTTGGTCGTTTATGGTGCCATCGGCATTGTTGGTAGTTGGATTTTTTCAAAACTCAACGACAGTTTTCCCTTTGCCTTTATGCGATCGGCTGTTATCGGCATAGCGCTTTCCCTTCTGATGATGAAAGCGTTTACCTTGAACACCGAGACCATTGTTGCGGCTTGTCTTTTCTGGGGCTTCTCAGTGACGCTCTACAATCTGGTTTTCCAATCATCCATCATTACGGCGGCGCCTCAAGGAACGGCCATTGCCATGTCGGTTTATTCGGGTATCTACAATATCGGGATTGGTACCGGAGCACTGGTCGGTGGTATTGTCGTCACGCACTCGGGCATTGAAAATATCGGTTATTTTGGTGGCAGCATTGCCGCCATTGCCACTCTTTTTTGCTTGATTTACGTTGTGCCAGCCTTCAAAAAATTAGCGGCCTCAAAGGCCGCCAATACTTCGAAGGAAACCTCTGCTTAGTGAGGCGTTTTCTTTTGATTGAGGCTTTCTAACAAGTAGCGGTCCATGTGGCGTTCAGCCGCAAAGACTGCTGCTTGCACACGAGAGCTAAAGTCAAAACGTCGCATGATACGTTGAAGGTGAGCTTTCACGGTACTTTCTGACATATTAAGAAGCTGAGCCATTTCTCGGTTACTGGCCCCTTGAGCCAAACAACCCAAAATTTGCTTTTCGCGCTCAGTCAAACTCTTAACATTTTCGGGACGAACTTCCGGCATTAACGAAATATTCTTAGCTCGAATACCGTTAACAAACTTACTTGTCATTTCAGGCGACATCACGCTTTCACCGGCAATAATTTGGCGGATACTGCTCACTAGATAATCGGCCTCAATGTTCTTGACCAAGTAACCCCTAGCCCCCAATACGAAGGCTTCTTTGAGATCTTCTGCGTCTTCACTGACCGTGAGCATAACAACAGGCATATCGTTGTTCATTTCAACCATTTGGGCCAAAGCTTCAATCCCGCTCATCGCTGGCATATCCAAATCCAGTAAAACCAAATCCGGATGCAACTGCTCTGCCAATTTCACCCCTTCAAGACCATCACTTGCTTCGCCCACTACCTCGAAGTCCGTTTGGCGCGACAACAGCGCCTTTAACCCAGAACGGAATAAAGTGTGATCGTCAACTAACAAAATACGAACTGTCATATCGGCGTCCTTTCGTCTTTAGATAGCAAAAATTTTACCGTGGTTCCTTGATTCTTTTCACTATCAATGAAAATTTGACCCGAAACCCTTTGGGCTCTTTCCTTCATAATGGAGAGTCCCACATGACGTTGTTTACGGGCTTCCAGTAGCTCCGGATCAATCCCCACACCGTCATCCATAATCGTCATTTCAAAATCGTCTTTATTGCGAACCGTCACCAAAACATTTTCTGCCTTGGCATGTTTTCTCACATTGGAGAGTGCTTCTTGAAGAATGAAAATCGCTTGCAGCTTTTGCGCGTGCGTCAGCGGCAACCCATCGCCTAAAATCGTTAAGTGTGCATGAACGTGAGTTTGGCGCTCAAAACGCTCCAAAACGCTTTTAACAATCTCATCAAACCCACCCGTACTCACACGTGTTCGGAAGTTCAAGAGCAGTTCTCTGACGTCGTCGTAGCACTCCTGCACACCGGCCTTAATCTGCTGAATCCCTTCTTCGACCAAGGGTTCATTTTTTTGCTTTAAAGCCGACTCAAGCATTTGGACTTGCAAGTTCAAAAAGGACAACGTTTGAGCAATGGAGTCATGCAAATTTTGAGCCATCAAATTTCGCTCTTGACCCACGGCCATTTGCTGATCAAGCTCTGCCAAACGCAAGTTCTCGACAGCGGTTCCCATGTGCTGGCCCAAGTTCTCCAACAATGTATCCATATTAGGATCATTTTCCGGCGCATGAGTAAAGAAAATGGTGACCAAACCGATATTTTTTTGCTTATGACGTATGTGATAAATCTTCACATAATGCGCCTTTCCTTCCAACTCGCGCACTTGAAGGGGATAGCCATCAAAATAAAGTACCTTCGGTTGAGGATGGGCCACAATTTCGTTAAAAAAGTCCCGTGCCTTTTGAGTGTCCGGTGTTTCCACCTCTTGAAAGCCATTTTGGCAAACCAGTGTCGTTCGAGAGGTTTCTTCGTCAATAAAACGAATGTCTCCAGCAATTCCACCAGCAATGGAGAGGACTCGCGCTAAAAACGACTCGCACAATTCATTTAAGGAGTGTTGCTCTCCCAAAAATGCCGTTAAGCCGTAAAGAGAGGTTAAATATTCATTATTTTCGGCCAATGAACTCGTTTTTTCGGCCACTTTGTTTTCCAAATTTCGGTAGACATCATCTAAGTGATTGGCCAAGTCATTAAACCCAGTTGAAATGTGCGAGAACTCCAACGTGCCTTCGGCATGAACTTGCGTCTTCCAATCGGACGCTCGAAGCCGTTCAATCCCCGTTTGCAACTGATTCAATGGCCGAATGACCGAAACCACCAAAAACCACATAGCAATAATGATGCTCAAGACCGAGGCAATACCTAATGCCACCTGCGTATAACGAAGCACCACAATGTTACGAGTGGCCCCCGCTTCAATCAACGAAATCCACTCGCTGATGTATTGCGTAAAGACCGTTAATTCCGACAAGAATTTTGCACGCTCGTTGATATCTATACGATGACCGGCATTCCACTTCAAAAGGGTGGGTTTGAGGCGCTCTTTCCACATGGCATTCGTTCGATGAAAAACCGCATCCAAACGCTCATCTCTAGCCATGATTTGATAAGGCAAGTAATCGTCCATGTTAGATGTATGAATAACCTTATCAATGCGCCAAACGCTGCCTTGAATGTCGTAGTTATATTCACCTTTTTGACTAATCGCGACAATCTGCCCCATTTCGTACACTTCTCTTTGAAGCGCAGCCACCGTTCTCACTGACACGGTCGTTGCCTCCATACGCCAAGACAAAAACAGGGTATAGATCACCGAAGCAATAAGAATGATCACCCATAACAGAGTGACTCTTAGCATTCTGCTCGATAGTTGAGGAGCTTGAGGTGCGAGGTTTGTCATAATCAGCAAAGAAAAAAGGAAGAACTGCCAACAGAAGGCACTCTTCCTTTGTAATGGATGACTTTGACTGTCTCAATTAGGCTTGAGCAGCTTCAGCTCCTTCAGCGGCGGCTTGTTGAGCCAAACGTTGTTGGAAAAGTGCTTCAAAGTTCATTTCCGGCAAATGCACCGGAGCCATCGAAGTGCGGCTCACCAAGTCAGCGACATTGGCACGCAAGTACGGGAACACGATGCTCGGGCAAACCACGTTAGCAATGTGCATTTCTTGCTCATCCGTGAAACCATGAATTTGGAAAATACCGGCTTGCTTGACTTCGGCCAACATCAAAACCGTTTCTTCTTCCTTAATGGTCACAGTGGCGCGAACGCAGACTTCACGATGCGTATCGCTCAAGCGCTTACCCGTCACTTCAAATTGCATATCCACCATGGGTTGAGTTTGCATGGGCTTTACAAAAACTTCCGGTGCATGAGGCATCTCAACAGAGGCGTCCTTCATGTAGCAGCGTTCAAGTTGGAAAGCCGGAGCTGCTTCTTGAGTATTTTCTGTAGCCGGAGCTTGCGTTTCAGTCTTCATATCTTCATCAGCCATGATGATCAATCCTTTTTGAATAGAATGCAAAAATTAATTAGCGAGTAAAGGGCAACTTGGCGTCAACCCAGCCCTTGATGCCTTCGGCCAAAATGAAGACATCCTTGTAGCCTTGGTTGCGAAGCAACGTGGCAGCCTTAACGCTAAACGTAGAGACGGTATCGACCACCAAAACCGGACGATCCTTCGGCACTTCAGTCATGCGCTTTTCGAAGTCTTCGAAAGGAATGTTATGAGAGCCGGCGATAGAACCACGCTTAAAATCTTTCGGCGTACGAACGTCAACAATAAAAGCATTCTTCTTATTGATGTATTCGATCGCTTGATCATTGTCCAAAGAAGGACCTTGGGTCTTTTTAGCAACGACAGGCCAAATCAACATACCGCCGGAAGCCAAAACGATAAAAACCAACAAAATATTGTCAATCAAAAATTCAAACACGATAATCTCGCAAATAAAGCTAAAAATTAAGGCAAACAGCATTGCTAATCATTATTAATAGCAATCTTTGCCAGTGCCTTGGGATAGTACAACAAATTTCAACATTTTTGTTTGTCAAAAAATAATGGTAATCCCAATTTTCTTCTAAAATTAAGGAATAAGATTTTTTCTTTCATCTTTTTTTTGAGATCTTTGCTATGTATAAGCTCGTACTCATGCGTCACGGCGAAAGCCAATGGAATCTTGAAAACCGCTTTACCGGTTGGACCGATGTTGATTTAACGGACAAAGGCCGTGAAGAAGCCCGTAAGGCTGGCGAACTCTTAAAGGCCGAAGGTTATGAATTTGACCTCGCTTACACAAGTGTCTTGCGCCGCGCTATCCGCACGCTTTGGATCGCCATGGATGCCATGGATTGCATGTATATGCCTGTTAAAAACAACTGGCGCTTAAATGAACGTCACTACGGCGCATTGCAAGGCCTCAACAAAGCCGAAACGGCCGCTAAGTATGGTGACGAACAAGTCCTCATTTGGCGTCGCGCCTATGCGATCGCACCGAACCCCTTGAGCCCTGATGACGAACGTTGGGCCGGTCGTGACCGTCGCTATGCCGACCTCAAACCTGAAGAAGTGCCAGCTACGGAATGCTTAAAAGACACCGTTGCTCGCGTCATCCCTTACTGGAAGGAAGAAATCGAACCCACGATTCGCTCCGGTAAGCGTGTTTTGATTGCTGCTCACGGCAATTCCTTGCGTGCCTTGATCAAATACATCGACAACATGAGCGATGAAGAAATTGTTCATTTGAACATTCCCACCGCTCGTCCGATTGTTTATGAATTTGACGATGACATGAAGCCGATCCGTCACTACTACCTCGGCAATCAAGCCGAAATTGAAGCCGCAATGGCTGCCGTTGCCGCTCAAGGCAAAGCCAAGAAGTGACCCATCGTTTTCAACGATTCCATCCTCTAAGCAAGGCGCTCATTATCGCAAGCGCCTTGCTTGGCTTTTCATTGCTTAGAATCCCGTTGATTCCTGGCTCTGTGGCTTTTGCGGCCCCGACACAGCAAACAAAGGCGAAAGCGAAGGCCCAGACCACTAAAAAAGCAACGCCTCAGAAAAAAACGACTCAAAAAGCATCCACTCCCAAAAAACAAGACGAGGTGAGCGAAAAACGGCGCAATGAACTGCAAAGCCAACAAAAATCGTTGCAAGATCAGTTGGGATCGTTGAAAAAAGAACTCTCTAAGGCTGAAGCCAGTCGCACGGAAGCGGCTGACGCACTTGCAGCCAGTGAACAAGCAATCTCCAAAGCCAATCGTCGCCTCCGTGACTTGGGTAACGAACGCACGGCGGTCGAAAACCGTCTCAAAGAGTTAAGAGAGCAAGAGTTGGCCGTGACCGGTCAATTAACCACGGCAGAAAAGCAAAATCGTTTGATTGCCCGCGCTCAATATCTCAATACGCGACGTCAGTCTTGGCAAACATTGATTGCGGGAACAAACCCCCACCAGGTGGCCCGTGACGCCGCCTCATTACAGTATTTTGCTCGTGCTCAAGAGCAGATGGTCACACAGCTGTCTGACCAGCAAGCCTCGATTCATACCGTTTCTGAAGAAACCTTTAGCAAACGAAAAGAATTGGCTTCTATTGAAGAACGAGAAAAAAACGATCGAATTCAATTAATGAAAGAGCAAAACGCTCGGAAAACGGCACTTGAACAACTTAAAAAGCAGATTTCCGAGCAACGTGCTTCCATTGACAAGTTAGAACGTGACCAACAACGCTTAGGTGAGTTGGTCTCTAACATCGATAAAATCCTTGCTCAACGAAAGGCCGAGGCCGAACGTCGTGCAAGAGAAGCAAGTAAAAAAGCCGCCGCCAGTGGTCGTCCCAGTGTTGGCGGCGATCGTCCGACAGGGGCTTTCTCTAAACAACGTGGCAAGCTCTTGATGCCTGCTTTGGGCAAAATTGTCGGTCGCTATGGTCAAGCTCGTGCCAATGTCTCCGGTAAGAGCACCACTTGGAAGGGCTTGATGATTTCCGCTCGCGCCAGCAGTGACGTATTGGCTTGCGCTAACGGTCAAGTGGTCTTCTCCGACTGGTTAAGAGGCTTCGGTAACTTAATTATCGTTGACCACGGCGACGGCTATCTTTCCATTTATGCCAACAACGAATCGCTTTATAAGAGCGTTGGCGACAAAGTCACGCGAGGTGAAACTATTGCCTCTGTCGGTAATACGGGCGGTGAAGAAAACCCCGGTCTTTACTTCGAACTTCGTCGCAATGGCCAACCCTTTAATCCCCTCCCCTGGATTGGCAAGGAATAAGAAAATATGTTGTTAACCAAACCGAATTTTGCGTTAAAGAAAGTCTTTTTGTCTTTGACTTGTGCTTTGGGCTTATTACAGCCCCTGAGCGCTTTTAGTGAAGAAACGCCGGCAAAGTCTGCGCTTCCTTTGCAAGAAATCCGCCAATTCACGGACGTCTATAGTGCCGTTCAAGCGTTTTACGTCGATGAAAAGCAAACAGAGGATCGACTCTTGCTCGAAAATGCCTTGGCGGGGATGTTGGCAGGCCTTGATCCTCACTCAGCGTATTTGGATAAAGAAGCCTTTTCTGACTTAAAGGAAGGCACTGAAGGCGAATTCGGTGGCTTGGGTTTAGAAGTTACAATGGACGCATCGGGCGTTCTTGTGATTGCGCCGATTGACGACACACCCGCAGCACGCGCCGGAATTTTAGCCGGTGACATCATTGTCAAAATTGATGACCAAGCCACGAGAGAGCTCTCGCTTAACGAAAACGTTAAGCGTATGCGCGGTAAACCTAAGTCCAAAATTAAACTCACCATTGCCCGCAAGGGCGTGGATAAAGCCATTGAAATTCATTTGACGCGCGACCTCATCAAAGTCCAATCCGTCAAGATGAAAGATTTATCCAATGGCATTGCTTACATCCGTATTTCGCAATTCCAAGAACATACCGCAAACGACTTGGCGAAGTATCTTATTGACTTCAATAAGAAAACACCCATCAAGGGCATTGTTCTTGACTTACGTAACGACCCCGGTGGCTTATTAAATGCAGCCGTGGGTGTTGTTGCGGCATTTATCGGAAAAGATGAAGTGGTTGTGAGCACCAAGGGTCGCACCGATGACGCAAGTCGCAGCTTTAAGACCACACAATCGGATTATCTCAACTATGGTCAAGACAAGAAGTCAGACCTTGTTGCCAAGCTTCCTACCGTTGTTAAAACAGCCCCTGTGGTGGTTTTGATTAACGCCGCTAGCGCAAGTGCCAGCGAAATCGTTTCCGGCGCTCTCCAAGACCATAAGCGCGCCAAAATCATGGGACAACGCTCTTTCGGTAAAGGGAGTGTTCAAACGGTTTTGCCGTTGCGGCCTCTCAATGGTGGAGAAGCAACGACCGGGATTAAGTTAACGACATCTCGCTACTACACACCCAGTGGTCGCTCTATTCAAGCCACGGGGATTACGCCGGATATCGAATTGGCCGATACGGCTGAAGGCAATTACGCAAGCTTTAATATTCGCGAGGCCGATCTTGCTCACCATCTCAAGAGCGATGAAGAGAAAAAGGCAGAAGAGTCGCGTCGCTTAGAAGAAGCCAAACTTGAAAAAGAACGTGAAATGAAGGTTCAACCCAAAAAACGTTACTTCTTTGGCGACAAGGACGACTTCCAACTTCAACAAGCCGTGAAGTTCTTGAAGGGCGAAAAGTATTTGACCGGTTTTGAAAAGTTAAATACTGAAAAGAAGAAGTAATCGGCCATGCAGCAAGTTCTGATTCACGTTATTCCCATCTTTTTTGCGCTCTATGCATTTAAAAGTCTCTTTGGGAAAACTCGTTTTCACTGGGCCGCCAAGATTCTCATTGGTTCGGTGATGCTCATTGCGAGCCAATACCCAGGACTTGCTCGTTCTTTTTTCGGCAATCACGATCAAGAAATTCCGTATCTCGGCATTTTGCTTTTAAGTTGGCTTTTTGCCACGCAACTTTTGATGATTTTGATGGCCTTTATCAAAGATTTCTTCTTTGTTATTGCCAAAGTCGCCTTCAATCGACCCATTGTCAAACATGCGACCACCGGAATCATCATTACCTCAATCGCAACAGCGCTTGCCACTTGGGGTACTTATGAAGCTCTTCGCATTCCCCCGGTTTACACCGTAGAAGTTCCTATCAAACACTTACCCAAAGCGTTTGACGGATTTACGATTGCTCAACTCTCTGATCTTCATGCAAGCGCCTTACTTAACCAAGAACGCCTCGAAAAGGTCGTTGAAAAAACAAATGCTCTTAAGGCCGATTTGATTGTTATTACCGGTGATATTGTTGACGGTCGCGTGCAGTCGCGCCTCAATGATGTGATGCCCATTTCCAAACTTTCTGCCCGCTATGGCGTTATCGGGATTGAAGGCAATCACGAGCATTACGTGGATTACGATGGTTGGATGAAGACGTTACCGACTCTTGGGATCAAGATGCTTCATAACGAGCACGTCATCATCAATATCAATGGCGAAAAACTTGCCATCATCGGCATCAATGACCCAATGGCTAAACGCTACAAGCGCGAAATGCCGAACATTAAAAAAGCGTTAAGAGGGGTTGAACAACAAACACCAAAAATCCTTCTCTCTCACCAAATCAAGTTCAGTCACGACTATGCAAAAGAAGGCATTGACCTTCAACTTTCCGGTCATACGCATGGCGGACAGATTTTTGGGATGCACTGGATTGCTCAAATGCTCAACGCCGGTTTTGTCCGAGATGCTTACGATGTGGATGGGATGAAACTGTATGTCAACCGAGGTACAGGTCTCTGGTACGGCTTTCCTATCCGATTAGGCATCGGAAGTGAAATAACTTTAATCAAATTAAGCACTTCGAATTAAATTTACATTTCTCAATGGAGTGTCATCAGTAGAATTAAAGGGTAATCCCTCTGTTCTTCTCTTCATCATTTTAAGAGTCTCTGATGCTCACTCCCTCTACTGACAACAAGAACATCTTTTGTGCTGTTCGTCTTCCTTTGTATGAGCAAGTTAAAAACGCCATCTTAGAAAAAAATTCGTTCGGGTGAATGGGCGTATACACGCCTGCGGACATGACTGCCACGCTGCCATCGGTTTAACCATCGCTCATTGGATTGCAGATCACCAAGATGAACTCACCGGTACCATCAAGCTGCTTTTCCAACCGGCCGAAGAAGGCACTCGTGGCGCTCTTGCCATGGCCGAAGCCGGTGTCGTTGATGATGCTGATTATTTCTTGGCGAGCCACATTGGTTGCACGCCCCGTTTAGGCCAAATTACGGTCACCGATCCTGGTTACAACGCCACCATTAAATTTGATGTCTCCTTCACCGGTCAACCCGCTCACTCGGTGGCTACCCTCAAGACGGTCGCAATGCTTTGATAGCTGCCTGCCACACTGCTGTTATGGTGGGCAGCCTTCCTCGACACGGCGATGGCTTAACCACGGTCAGTTGCGGGAAAATCGTTGCTGGCGAAATGCGCAACGTTGTCCCTGTTCATGCCGTGATGCAAATGGGGAAGTTCGGGGCGCCACGAATGACTTATGTCAATACACGTTTAACCAAGTTGAACGTGCTATCAGAGCCAACGCCGAAGCCTTCGATGTCCAATACCAAATCAGTAAAGTTGGACAGACGTTTTCGATGAATTCTGACAAAGACTTGGCCAAACTTATCGAAGAAGAGGCCAAAGCCATTGTTGGTCCCAATAACGTTGATTACTACAGCGAACGTAGCGGCAGTGAAGACGTCACCATTTTGATGGATCGAGTTCAAAAGCACGGTGGTAAGGCTGCCCACTTTTACTATGGTGCCGACCACAATGGTCAACACCGAGCGGACTTTGATCCTGATGACAAACAAAATATGCCTATTGGTTTTTCTGCTTTGATTGTCCGCAATCAAAGGCTTTTTTTTACGCACTAACAGAAAAAGCGACTAAGATAGAAGAAAGACCTTTTGAAAGGATGTGACTATGTTAGATAAGACAAACATTCGCTATCAGGCCGCTATCGAAGCCCTCGTTGAAAAACATTCTCGTGAGGGTAATGACAGCATGTGGAGTATTTGGAACGAGCGCAAAATCAATCGCAATCAGTCCAATGGCAATTATTCGTTTGTTCTGGGCAGAACGGCAGAAAAAGATGAGCTTGTTTATCTAAATTACGAATCTGCTTTCCAAGGCTATGCCGCTCACGCACCCTACACACTCATTACGGGGATGACGGGTTCTGGCAAAACGTCTCTCATTAAAAATCTCATTTTGGATATTGCCATTACGAATACCCCGGACTTGGCTGCCATCAAAGTGTATGAACCCAACGGTGGATGGTCTTATGAATGCTTAAAAGGCCTTCACAGAATGCGCGTTGAGAGCAATATCGAAACCGCTAAGGCTTATCTTGAAAGCATTGTTAAGTCCATCGAAGCCCATGAAAAACTCTTTGAAACGTTGGGCGTCAAAACGCTTGAAGAGTGCAACAATGTTTTAGGACTCAAAAAGCGCATCATGCGCACCTTTGTGATCATTGATGAAGTCGCTGTGTGGTTGATTGACGATGACTTTAGGGCGAAATTGCTAGCAGCCTTGAAAGCCATTTCCAATAAGGGTTGGAGCACCGGATATCACTTAATTCTTGCAACACAATGGCCCGATGAACGCGTATTGCCCAAGGAAATTCGTGATTACTTTGGTAACCGCATTGCTCTTAAGTTACCTACGGCCGAAATGAGTGAATACGCTTTGGGCATCAAGGGTGCAGAAAGCTTAAGTGAACTCGGTCATGCCATCGCAGTTTTAGGAAATGAAGAAAAGTCGGTACACTTCTGGGTACCTTGGCTTTCTGACGAAGATGCTGAACGCACGGTTACGGCCATTCGCGTTGCAGAAAATCGTTAATACTTTCTAATTGTTTACGGGAGCCTTAACAAAGCTCCCGTTTTTGTTATGAGTCACTTTAAACCCAGCATTATCAGTGGTCATATTAAAACGCCAAAAATTTGGCTCATTGATATGGACGACACACTGTATTCGGCCTCGGCCAACATGTTTAATCAAATTGACTCCTCGATGACGAATTACATCCACCGTCATATGGGGCTGAGCAAAGAAGAGGCCAACGAACTTCGTATGCGCTACTGGTTACGCTATGGGGTGACTTATTACGGTCTGTGGAAGTTCCACGGCGTGGATCCTCATACGTTTTTAACCCAAACGCATCAAGTGGATACTTCTAACGTGAGCACTACGGG
Organism: uncultured Sutterella sp.; assembly: GCA_905206345.1. Lineage (GTDB taxonomy): Bacteria > Pseudomonadota > Gammaproteobacteria > Burkholderiales > Burkholderiaceae_F > Aphodousia. The sequence continues at coordinate 11,528 of CAJLGW010000020.1, forward strand.
TGACACTCGTGCCGCCTTGAGCAGACTCCCAGGCAAAAAGATTCTTTTTACGAATGCCCCAGATTGCTTTGCAGACAAGATTTTGCGCCAGCTTGATCTTTTGAACCATTTTGATGCTCAATATCGAGCTGAAGACATGAAGGTTTTTGGCCAATGGCGCCCCAAACCTTCTGTGCAGATGTTGAGAAAAATTCTGACCATCTACAAAGTCAAACCCCAAGACGTCTGCTTAATTGATGACAGTTTAAAAAATCTCCAAGTGGCGAAATCGATCGGTTTTCAAACCGTTCTTTGCAAGGGGTGGCATCACCACGGACTCAAGGTTGCCCGAACCATAGACTATGTCGATGCGCAAATCAGCCACCTTCGAGATATTCCAAGAGTCATTAACAAAGTGCGACCAAACGTCACAAAACGTCGCCGAATCGGATTTTTAAACCCCTATAATTAATCCGTTAGTTTGTTATCGAGGTCATCTTGTTTATTTTCAAGTGGATCAAAAATCTTTTTAGTGCCATTGATTGGGCATGCTTATTCGTTCTTCGTTTTTTGTGGCGAACGATCCAAGTTGCTGTCGTCATTGGCATTGTCATCGGTCTGGGTGCTCTTTTTAAAAATACCTCGCCACTGCCTGCCAACAGTGTCTTGGTTCTCGATTTAAAAGGTAGCATCGTTGAGCAAGTGGAACCTGCCTCCTTACCCATGACCTTGCTTGCGAGCGAAGAACCGCAAGAAACCGCTTTACATGACGTTTTAGGGGCATTGGATAAAGCTAAACGCGATCCGATGATTAAGGGGGTCTTTCTGAAACTCGACAAATTGGATCGTGTTGGACTTGCCTCTCTGAAAGAACTCGGTCGCGGTATTGATCAATTTAAGCAAAGCGGCAAACCCGTTTGGGCTTGGGGTTCGCATTTTTCCCAAACCCAATATGCCATCGCCTCTCATGCCCGTGAAATCTACATGCACCCCATGGGCGAAGTTAGTATCAAAGGCCTAAGTTCCAATCGTCTTTACTACGGTGATTTATTAAAGAGTCTCGGCGTTAATGTTCATGTTTTTAAAGCCGGTGCTTACAAGAGCTATCCTGAAACTTTTACCAACAATGCTCCATCGGACGTGTGGATTGAAGGCGAAAGAACTTGGTTAAATAGCGCTTGGTCACACTTATCGACTGATATTGAACGCTCTCGCGGGCTCATGCCCGGTAGCATCAAAAACTACATTGACTCGTTGCCTGAAACCGTTCGTAATAATCGCGGAGACATGGCTCAAACGGCATTGAGTGCTAACTTCATTGATGGCCTTAAAACCTACGATGAAATGGTGGCCTTCATTGAGTCCAAACTTGGAAAAGATAAAAGTGTTAAAGCCGCTTTAATCTCGTATCTTGATTACGCACCGGAAATCCCCGTTGATGTTGCGCCCCAAAGTGTGGCTATTGTGGTTGCAGACGGTCAAATCCTTGATGGCGAATCAGAGCCCGGCATTATCGGTGCCGAGTCCATCAATCTACAACTGGATTTGATTCGAGAAGATCCCAATATCAAGGCCGTTGTTTTCCGCATCAATTCTCCTGGTGGTTCCGCCGTTGCTAGTGAATACATTCGACATGGGCTAGAACGCATCAAAAAGGCCGGCAAACCCGTTGTCATTAGCATGGGGGATGTTGCTGCGTCTGGTGGCTATTGGATCAGTATGGGCGGAACGAAAATCATTGCCTCGCCCACCACAATTACCGGTTCCATTGGGGTGTTTGGTTTGACGCCCACCTTTGAAAAGACGTTGTCGTTAGCAAAGATTGGACAAGGCAGTGTTTCCACAACGTGGCTTGCCGGAGCCGATAAGTCTATCCGAGCCTTAGATCCTCGACTTGAGGACATCTTGACGCAAAATGTGGCTCGAACGTACGGGGACTTTACCAATTTGGTTGCTAAGTCTAGAAAATTGACAGTAGCGAAAGTTCAAGCCGTGGCTCAAGGCCGTGTTTGGACAGGCGAGCAAGCCCTTCAAAACCATTTAGTGGATCGCCTTGGGTACTTTGAAGATGCGATTGCTGAAGCTCGTCAATTGGCGAAATTACCCGCCACAAGCCCAGTTGTCTTCTTCAGTGACGCATCCGTTTCGTTGAGCGCTACGTTGAAGTCGTCAATGAAACGTTGGACTTCGCCTTTGAGTTGGCTCAATTTCATCCAAATGCCCACTGCAGTTCGCACCGAACAACAGTTTTGGAGTGAAGCTCTTCAACGCCAACGCGATGTTTACGCTCACAGTTTGGTTAACATCGACTAAGCAACATTTGTGAACGGGTGCAAAAAAGGGGATGTCGCAAAGGCATCCCCTTTTTATTGAATCTTTGAAAAGATCAGCGATTAATCACCGTACATCTTTTGACGGATTTCACGACGCATTTGAGCCTCTAAGGACAACGTTGCCGTCGGACGGGCTAACAAACGAGCCACACCAATCGGTTCACCCGTTTCTTCACACCAACCGTAATCACCGCTATCGACACGTTGGATGGCGGCTTGAACCTTCTTGAGCAACTTGCGTTCACGATCGCGCGTACGCAATTCCAAGGCGTGTTCTTCTTCGATCGTGGCGCGATCGGCAGGATCGGGCGCAACGGTCGTTTCACGCAAATGTTCTGTCGTTTCACCAGCGTTATTGCGTAATTCAGCTTCCAATTCTTGGAGACGATTGCGGAAGAAAGCCAATTGGCGATCGTTCATGTAATCCTTTTCAGGCATCTCAAGCAATTCACGCTCGGTCAACAACTTCTTTTTAGTAGCCATAAATCTTTATCCAACAAACGGAAAAGTCCGTTCAAAAATTAACCCTAATTACTCGGGGTTATTCACACAAATAATGTGTGCGAAATTTTAAGGCCCTATTTATACAGGAAAATAAACTTTCTCGCACTCTTTAATGTCTTTTTTTTACATAAAGTTAAAAAGATCAGAGTTTTTTGCGGAAAATCAATAACCTATGGAGCATCAACTAGACAAGTTTCCAGCCCCGTAATAATAGCGCTTTCCGGTAAGTTACGACCAATAAAAACGATCTTACTCATCGGTTTTTCGTCAGGCGCCCACTGCGGACCTAAATCGGCGGCCACCAACATATGAACACCTTGAGTGATCATTTTTCGATCAACGCCATCCAAATAAATCACACCCTTGTAGCGCAACAAATCAGGCCCATAAACTTGCGTAATCGTTCCCCAGAAACGCTCAAGGCGGAACGGATCAAAGGGTGTATAGCTCGTAAAGACAAAAGAACCGATCTCATCGCCGTGATGATGGTGGTGTCCCACATCACTTAAGAACTGCGGATCAATGTCTAAAACGTCATTGAGGTTAAAACCTTCGATGTCGAGCACCTTGTCAATTTCAACATCACCCATGTTCACTTGTTCAATCGGTGCACGGGGATTCATTTGACGAAGGCGACTTACCATCTTTTGAACGTCTTCTTCGCTGACTAAATCTGTTTTGGTCAGGAAAATACGATCAGCAAAACCCACTTGGGCTTGGGCTTCCTTTTCATTATCCAAAGCCAAATGGCCATGCTTAGCATCCACTAACGTAATAACGCCGTCTAAACGATAAAACGCAGCAACCGCATCATCCATGAAAAACGTTTGAGCAACAGGGCCGGGATTGGCAACACCCGTCGTTTCAATGATCACACGATTAAAGGCGATTTCGCCTTTTTCTCGACGGTGGCGCAAATCGGTCAACACACGAGAAAGGTCACCACGGATCGTGCAGCAAATGCAACCATTACTCATTTGCACAATTTGCTCTTTATCCGTTTGAACCAACAACGTACTATCAACGTCTTCTTCACCAAATTCATTTTCAACCACCGCAATTTGGTGACCGTGATCTTCTTTCAAAATACGGTTTAATAACGTGGTTTTACCTGCACCCAAAAAACCCGTCAAAATCGTGACCGGAATTTGAGGCACCATATCCATTACATCCATCATCAATCCTTTCTTGGTCTCTTAACGAAGAACCAAATGAATACCCTTGAGGTATTCGCCTTCAGGGCAAGTCATCATTAAGGGGTGGTCAGCACCAGCGCCTAAGCGAGCAACCATCCAAGCTTCGCGCTTAGAATCAATCACAGCCCCTGCAATCACCTTTTGGAATAAGTCGACATCCATGGCACCCGAGCATGAGAATGTTAACAAGTCACCGTTTTCAGCCACTAAACGCAAGCCCTTCAAATTGATGTCCTTGTAGGCGCGTGCGGCACGTTCAATATGACGGTGGCTAGAGGCAAATTTCGGCGGATCCAAAATCACCAAATCAAATTCTTTACCATCTTCACGGGCTTGGCGCAAATATTCAAACACGTCCGCCTGAACCCATTGCGCACGACTGTCTTCAAAACCGTTGCGCTTAGCATTGCGTTGAGCCATTGCCAGCGCTTCTGCAGAAGAGTCCACGGAGACCACTTCAGCCGCTCCGCCCCCTAAAAGAGCTAATGAAAAACCACCCGTGTAGCAGAAGCAATTCAACGCCCGCATTCCACGGCCGTGACGTTCTTTGAACTCGCGAGCTAACTTTTGTGCCAACAAACGGTTTTCACGTTGGTCAATGTAAAAGCCCGTCTTATGGCCCTTACGGACATCTACGCCATAGCGCACACCATCTTCAATGACTTCGATTTCTTCGGGCGGTTCTTCGCCACGCAAAACACCGATACGCTCTTCCAACCCTTCTCGATGACGCGTTGCCGCATCCGAGCGATCGAAAACACCCTTAATACCCGGTTGAGACATCAAAATATCGGCAATGACTTCACGATAGGCCTCAACACCAGCGGCTTGGAATTGCGTCACAAACCAGTCACCATAACGGTCGACCACAAGGCCCGGCAATTGGTCCGCTTCGCCAAAAATCACACGAATAGCACTGGTTCGTTCTGCCAACATTTCTCGAGCTGACAAAGCCTTGCGGATCTTTTCTTCCAACCAAGCTTGGGTGATCACATCTTCTTCATTAAAAGACCAGCAACGAGCACGAAGCGTAGAGGCAGGAGAATAGGCAGCCCAAGCTAAGAAGCGCCCGTCAAAGGAGACAACTCGTACCAAATCACCACTTTTTGCCTTGCCGATAACCTTTTGCACAGCCGTGTCATAAACCCAAGGGTGGCGGCGCAATAAAGATCGTTCTTTGCCTTTTTTAAGTACTAAATCCGTCATTTCTATTCTCTTTAAAGAAGAATTTCTCCGTCAAAGACGCTTACGGCATCTCCGACCAAATACACTGGGGCTGTTAATTCCCCTGACCATTGAATTTGTAACGTTCCGCCTCGCGCTTGAACGTCTATGAAAGTGTTTGTTTGTCCGGCCAGCATGGAAGCGACAATGCCACTACAAGTGCCTGAACCGCAAGCTAAGGTTTCACCTGCACCTCTTTCAAAGACACGAACCTTCGCTCGATGAACGTCATTGACTTCCAAAAATACGACATTGGTTTGCTGAGGAAAGCACGGAGCAAAACAAATCTTCTTACCGATTCCTTCGACATCCGTTTCATCAACATTATCAACAAAAATGACGGCGCTGGGATTGCCCATGGAAAGAGCGCCAAAAGCAATATTCTCGTATTGCCATACGGGCAAATCGGCCATCTTCGTAGATAAGAGTTGGGCGGGATTGAAAGGTAAGTCTTCAGGCTTTAATGAGGGAGCGCCCATCATGACCTTTACTCGACCATCTTCAAGGATTTCAGGTTCAATAACGCGCTTTTTCGTTTCGACACGAATTCGCGTTTTGTTCGTCAAGCCTTTATCAACAACAAAACGAGCAAAGCAGCGCGCTCCATTACCACACTGCTCAACTTCGTGCCCATCGGCATTAAAAATGCGATAACGAAAATCGACATTTGCCAAATGCGTCTTCTCAACTAACAACACCTGATCGGCACCGATGCCGAAATGTCGGTCGGACAAACGACGAATCGTTTCTGGATTTGGATCGAAATCTTGAGAAATGCCATCAATAACCACAAAGTCATTGCCAGCACCTTGCATTTTGGTAAATTTCAAGCGCATCTTAGTACACAGACTTTTCGCCCTCAGGACGAGTCTTAAAACGTCGATGAGTCCACATGTATTGAGCTGGGAATTTCAAAATCCAGCGTTCCAACTCTTGCGTTACACGCAACGTGTCGGCTTCAAAATCATCCGTCGGGAAGTTATCCCAACACTTCGTAATGTGAATTTGATAGCCGTCATCAACCATTTCCGGAATACACATCAAAACTTTGGCCTTCGTCATCTTTGCTAAACGCGATGCCATCGGTAGTGTTGCCGCCGGTACGCCAAAGAAAGGAACAAAGATTGAATTTCTTCTGCCGTGATCCATGTCGGGCAAATAGTAAAAGGGAAGCCCATCTCGCATAGCTCGAATAACGGGACGCAAATCGCTTTGATTGCTCTTGGCAATTAATACCGGTTCGTTAAAACGCATACGTCCTGCCAATGCAGCTTCATCCCAAACGGGGTTGGACTGCTTTTGATAAAGCGATACGCCTCGAACATGAAGATTTAAACCGATACCTGTAGCATCAAGGCCTGCAAAGTGCGGAGCGATGAGAATGAGCGGGCGATTATCCTCACTCGTAATGCTCTTGAGCTCTTCGGGATCAAATCGCACCATACGCTCAACATCTTCGCGGCTTCCTTTCCACAACACAGAGTGATCCAACGCTGCGCGAGACAAACAATAAAAACACTCTTTAGCCACTTCTTGTCGCTTTTCTTCGCTCCAATCGGGAAAGCATAGACGCAAATTCGTCAATGTTACGTGGCGGCGCTTAGGTACAGCAATCCAAAAGACAGTCGCTAACAGTCGAGCCGCTCTGGCTCGACTCTTTGGACTCCAACTCACCATTGAATTTACAACGGCAAGCCAAATATGAGAGACAAAATTCAGAAGACTTTTCATTTATTTTTTGGGGGAGGTGTTGCCCCTTTGGGACACTTATAGCGATTGTAAGACCAAAGGTACTGTTCTGGGCACTCTAAAATCGTTTCTTCGATCAATCGATTCATGGCGGCGCAATCCAGGGAATCGTCACCCGTAAAGGTGTAATCCCAACGACGTATATGCACGCTCCAGCCATTTTCTTCACGTTCAACGCGGCACATCAAAACATTCGCATCAAACTGACGCGCTAAGCGAATGGGAAACGTCATGGTGTAAGCGTATTGACCGAAAAGCGGTACCCAGATACCTTCGCCTTCGGAAGGCACCTGATCGGGCAAAATACCGGCAAGACCGCCCGCCTTCATTGTCTTGAGAATCTGACGAACGCCTTTTAAGTCAGCAGAAGAAGGCAAAATATTGGGAATCGCTCGACCTTGTCCCACAATACTTCGTAAGTAAGACTTTTTCGGGACACGATAAAGGATTGCCATGTTTTTATTAAGCGCACCCAACCAATGATGAGCGATATAGATAGGTGCCACCTCATAACAACCGATATGAGGCGTTAAAAAAACAATGGGTTTACCCATCGCAAAAGTTTCTTGAACAATGCGCTTGGATTCTTCGTCGCAGTACGTCATATCCAAGATATCTTCTCGATCTCTGCCCCAAACCCAAGGGGCTTCTACACCTTGAGCACCTTGCTCTTTGGCAACAGATAATGCCAACTCCGGTGTATACACACCCGCACGCATCAAATTCTCGCGAATTTGATGACGATAGGATTCAGAACAACGATAGATCAGCACGCTGATAAAGCGACCGACACCTCTGACAAACCCAAGGGGTAATTTAGAAATTAATTTGATTAACCGTTCCATGGAACGAATTTTGCCAAATTTTGTTTCAAACTGACGATTTTTCAATTGAAAAAGAATATTGCATCTTCTTGATTTTTGGCGCAATTGGAGTACCATTTCAGTCCACGCCGAGTTAAGGACAACTTGCGGGGCGTGTTACAAATTCCGCTAAAGCGTCAGCCGCATTCCGTTATTGCCGCGGTGGACGCTCGTTCCGCCCAATATGAAAACAAAAGGAATGTAGCACCATGAGCTCCAACTACCTCTTTACTTCGGAATCCGTCTCCGAAGGCCATCCCGACAAAGTCGCGGACCAAATTTCTGATGCCATTTTGGATGCCATCTTAGAGCAAGACCCGTACAGCCGTGTGGCTGCTGAAACGCTCTGCAACACCGGTCTCGTTGTTTTAGCCGGTGAAATCACCACGCAAGCCAATGTGGACTACATCGATGTCGCCCGACAAACCATCAAGCGCATCGGTTACGACAATACCGAATTCGGTATTGACTACAAGGGTTGTTCTGTTTTAGTTGCTTACGATAAGCAATCCAACGACATCGCTCAAGGTGTTGATCGTGCAAGCGACGACTACCTCGAACAAGGTGCCGGTGACCAAGGCTTGATGTTCGGTTTTGCTTGTAATGAAACGCCGACCTTAATGCCGGCTGCCATTTATTACTCCCACCGTTTAGTTCAACAACAATCCATCGTTCGTCGTAACGGCACGTTGGACTTTTTGCGCCCTGACGCTAAGAGCCAAGTGACGTTGCGCTATGAAAATGGCATTGTGACGGGTATTGATACGGTTGTTTTATCCACGCAACATGATCCCTGCATGAGCGATGGCGACAAGATGAAGCCGGAATTTAACGAAGCTGTTATCGAACACATTATTAAACCGGTGTTGCCGCCCGAATTGTTGAAGAACACGCGCTTCTTAATCAACCCGACGGGTCGATTTGTTGTCGGTGGCCCGCAAGGTGACTGCGGTTTAACGGGTCGTAAGATTATTGTTGACACATACGGTGGCGCTTGCCCGCACGGTGGTGGCGCTTTCTCCGGTAAGGATCCGTCCAAGGTGGACCGCTCTGCTGCCTACGCTTGCCGCTACGTTGCCAAGAACATTGTGGCCGCCGGCCTTGCCTCTCGTTGCCAAGTTCAAGTCTCTTACGCTATTGGCGTTGCTGAACCGATCAACATCACGGTTTACACCTACGGTACGGGTGTCATTGATGATGAAAAGATTGCCCAATTGGTTCGCCGTCACTTTGACTTGCGCCCGCGTGGCATCGTGAAGATGCTTGACCTTTTGCGCCCGATCTACACGAAGACGGCCGCTTACGGTCACTTCGGTCGCGAAGAACCGCAATTTACGTGGGAAAAGACCGATAAGGCTGAAGCCTTACGCGCCGATGCGTTTTAATTAGAAACGGCGAGCGCTATTAAGGCCGCTCAGAGCAAAAAGAGTTGGTGAAGTCGAAGTTTTTCGACAAATCAACTCTTTTTTTTCGTCCAACGAATATTTACCTAATTGTGCAGAATTCCATTGATAGTTTTAGGAAGAAATCCAATTTAATCAAACAATTATCACAATAGCGTCTTTTATAGAAACAGCCGTAAAACCATCGATTTGATTCGAGGGTAATTCACGGTTCTTGAATAATTATGTGACTCAAAAAACTCCCCCTCTAGCCACCAATTTTCAAATTCGGTGGCTTTTTTATCGAATTTTTTGTTAACAATCGTCCTTTTTCGACCTGACGACTTTGCGTTAAAATATCTGTTTATTTTGTTTCTGGATTTTCAAATGACTTTACGCGTTTTAACTGGTATTAATACAACCGGCACGTTGCACATCGGCAACTATGTCGGTGCTATCCGCCCTGCCATTCAAGCTAGTCAAGCTGATGATGTTCAAAGCTTTTTCTTTATGGCCGACCTTCACGCTTTGATTAAGTGTCAAGACCCTGACCGTATCGAAAGAAGCCGTCTTCAAATTGCTGCCACTTGGTTGGCCGCCGGTCTCGATCCCAAGCGTGTCATTTTTTATCGCCAAAGCGATATTCCTGAAATTCCTACCTTAAGCTGGATGTTGACGTGTGCCACGGCCAAGGGACAAATGAATCGTGCTCACGCCTATAAAGCCGCATTGGATGCCAATATCGGTAATGATGAAGATCCCGATGCCGGCATTTCGATGGGGCTTTACAGCTACCCGATTTTGATGGCTGCTGACATTTTGATGTTTAACGCTCACAAGGTTCCCGTGGGCAAAGACCAAATTCAACACATTGAAATGGCTCGCGACGTGGCTACGCGCTTTAATCACTTGTATGCTACGGAAGATAAGCCCTTCTTTACGCTTCCTGAAGCCATTGTGGATACGGTTCACGAAGTCTTGCCGGGCTTAGACGGTCGTAAGATGAGTAAGAGCTACAACAACGTCATTCCGCTTTTTGAAGGTGGTGCGAAGGCGATTAGCGATGCCATCGCTCAAATCAAAACGGATAGCCGTTTGCCCGGTGAAGCCAAGGATCCAGATTCAACGTCCTTGACGCCCATTTACGAAGCGTTCTCCACACCTGAAGAATATGCAGACTTCCGCCGTCGTTTGGAAGAAGGTTTAGGTTGGGGCGAAGCCAAGAAAGAGCTCTTTGAAAAAATCGAATCTGAAATCGGTCCAATGCGTCAAAAATATGAAGAGTTGATGGCTCAACCCGAACGCATTGAAGAAATTTTATTGGAAGGTGCTGAGAAGGCTCGTCAAATCTCCGCTCCGTTTCTTGCTCAATTGAAAAAAGCGGTAGGTCTTCGCAACTTTGCCACTTTCGGTCAAAACGGCCGTACGGAAACGAAAAAGCAAAAGGCAAGTCTCCCTGTCTTTAAGCAATATCGTGAGGCTGATGGTCAGTTTTACTTCAAACTCACCCGTGCTTCGGGTGAATTGTTGTTGCAAAGTGCCGCTTTTGCTTCCGGCCGCGATGCCGGTATGGCCGTTGGTGCCTTAAAGACTCATGGTTTAAATGCACCTGAAGATATCATTCGCATCGTCGAAAACGAAAGTGAACTTCAAGCTAAGACCGTCTTGATGGCCACTGGCGTCACTCGAAGTGACTTGCAAGAAGCCTTTGATCTTTTGCGTCAAGCCGCTGAAGAGAAAAATAAATAACTTTGAGCTCAGGAGTGACTTATCCTCCTGACTTGTATTCTCAAGGAGCGCTGCGCGAGAGTAACTCCCAGGCTTGAGACGAAACAATAACTGCGCTCGTTTTTTGAAAACTTTCTTTTTTAGGAGTCTCATTCATGAGCCAAAATTACGTGATTGCTGACATCGGTTTAGCTGACTGGGGTCGCAAGGAGATCCAAATCGCCGAAACGGAAATGCCGGGTTTGATGGCGATCCGCGAAGAGTATGCCCAACAACAACCGTTGAAGGGTGCTCGCATCGCCGGTTCCTTACACATGACGATTCAAACGGCCGTTTTGATTGAAACGTTAGTGGCATTGGGCGCTGAGGTGCGTTGGGCTAGCTGCAACATTTTCTCTACCCAAGACCACGCTGCTGCCGCAATTGCCGCTGAAAATATCCCCGTTTTTGCCGTTAAGGGCGAAAGCATTGAAGACTACTGGGAATACACGCACCGTATTCTCGACTGGGGTGATGACACCTATGCCAACATGATTTTGGACGATGGTGGCGATGCAACGTTACTCTTGCATTTGGGCGTTCAAGCTGAAAAAGATCGCTCTGTTATTGCTCAAGCTCATAACGAAGAAGAAAAGATGCTCCATGCCGCCATTGCCAAGCACTTGGACATCGATCCCCAATGGTACTCCAAGCGCATTGTCCACATTAAGGGCGTGAGCGAAGAAACGACCACGGGCGTTCATCGTCTCTATCAAATGGCTGCTAAGGGCGCTTTGAAGTTCCCGGCCATGAACGTCAATGACTCCGTGACGAAGTCCAAGTTCGACAACCTTTACGGTTGCCGTGAATCTTTGGTTGACGGCATCAAGCGCGCTACCGACGTTATGATCGCCGGTAAGGTGGCTGTTGTTGTGGGTTACGGTGATGTGGGTAAGGGTTGCGCTCAAGCGCTTCGCGCATTGGCTGCTCAAGTTTGGGTGGTTGAAGTTGACCCGATTTGCGCTTTGCAAGCTGCCATGGAAGGTTATCGCGTCGTTACAATGGATTGGGCTTGCGACAAGGCCAATATCTTTGTGACGGCTACGGGTAATGTCAACGTTATCACGCACGACCATATGGTTCGTATGCAAAACGAAGCCATCGTTTGCAACATCGGTCACTTCGATAGCGAAATCGACGTTGCTAGCATGCGTCAATACCAATGGGAAAACATTAAGCCCCAAGTCGACCATATCGAATTGCCCTCCGGTAACAAGATTATTTTGTTGGCTGAAGGACGCTTGGTTAACCTCGGTTGTGCCACGGGCCACCCGAGCTATGTGATGTCGAGCTCTTTTGCTAACCAAACGTTAGCTCAAATTGAACTCTTCACCAACACGGATAAGTACCCGGTCGGCGTTTACGTTTTGCCGAAGATTCTTGACGAAAAGGTTGCTCGTTTGCAATTAAAGAGCTTCAACGCCCAATTGTCTGAATTGACACAAGAACAAGCTGACTATATCGGCGTTCCGAAGGAAGGCCCTTATAAGAGCGACGCTTATCGTTATTAATTTCAACGTAAAGTCGTGACAAAAGACGCTATCCGAGTTCCTTGGATAGCGCCTTTTTAATTTTTCCCGGATTCAAAAACGAAGTGCAATTGATGTAGCACTGAATAAAAAATTATT
>CAJLGW010000021.1 GCA_905206345.1 uncultured Sutterella sp.
AATGTGATAGTCTGAATTCAGCCTCAAAATTGCACTTCGTATCTTAATCCAGGATGTTTAAAAATTTCATCTGCAAAATTATTTTGGACAGTAGTGTGTCAAACCATCAACTCCCTTTTGTCCCTCTTTCGCAACACTCCTCCAACTTTTCACAAACCTGTCATAAACCCCTGCTATGACTCCCATTGTTTTACACATCCCCTCACACCAAAATCTCCCCCAACCCCATTAAAATCAAAATGTCGCGCACATCGCTTTTCTTGGTGCGCCTTGGGTAAAAAAAGAGACCATCGTGATCGATAAAAACATCAAAATTTTCGGTGCTAAACAAAACAATCTCAAAAACCTTGATGTGGAATTTGAGACGGGAAAAATCAGTGTGGTAACAGGCGTTTCTGGCTCTGGTAAAAGCTCCTTAGTCTTTGATACGCTCTACGCCGAAGGTCAACGCCGCTACGTTGAGACATTTAGTCCCTACGCGCGCCAATTCTTAGACCGCATGGATCGCCCGCAGGTCGACCGCATTGAAGGCGTGCCGCCCGCGATTGCCATTGACCAAACGAACCCCGTTCGTACGTCTCGCTCCACGGTCGGCACCATGACCGAAATTAACGATCACTTAAAACTTCTTTTTTCCCGAGAAGCCCATCTCTTTTGCAAAGACTGCGGACGCAAAATTGAAGCCGACACGCCTCAAACCGCTTGGCAAAAAATCACAGATCTCGCAGCAATCAATAACGATCCTCGTCTCTACTTCACGTTTGCGGTAACGGTGCCTGAGAACATGGGCCTTGACGAAGTCAAACAAACGTTGGCAGCACAAGGCTTCACGAAGCTCTATCACGAAGAAGAAACGAAAGACCGTACATTAGAAGTCGTGGCCGATCGCTTCAGGGCGAGCAAAACCGATAAAACGCGCGCCATTGAAGCATTAGAAACATGTTTTAAGTTCGGCAAAGGGTACGTCACGGTTTATGCGCAAACAGAAGAGGAAGAAAAGGCTTGGCGCTTTACCAATCAATTGGCGTGCCCGGACTGTGACATTCATTACACTAAGCCCACGGACGCCACCTTTAGTTTTAATTCTCCGTTAGGCGCATGCGAAACCTGTCGTGGTTTTGGTCGTGTGATTGGTGTGGACTATGACTTGGTGATTCCTGATCAAAGTCTTTCGTTAAACCAAGGCTCTATCAAGCCTTGGAACACCAAAACGAATGAAATCTGCTTAAAAGAAATGAAGCAGTACGCCAAACGTGATGGCATTCGTTTGGACGTGCCTTTTAAGGACTTAACGCCTGAAGAAAAAAGTTGGGTGATTAATGGTGAGCCCAAATGGAAAGGCAAATGGTCAACGCAATGGTATGGCGTCAAACACTTTTTTGAGTGGCTGGAGTCCAAAGCCTACAAGATGCACGTACGCGTCTTATTGTCTCGCTACCGTAACTACCAAGAGTGTCCGGCCTGTCACGGTGCCCGCTTAAAACCCGAAGCCCTTTTGTGGCGTGTGGGCAGTCAAAGGGCAACGGAACTCGCCTTAGAAGGGATGGACTTCAAACGCCATAAACCCGTTGGCGCGAAGTGGACGGATGCGCAATTAAACGCCATGCCGGGGCTCAACCTCTATGACCTCATGCGCTTACCCCTTTCACGCCTTTTGACCTTCTTTGAAGCGATGAAGGCTGAAAGCACGATGGATGAAGCAGGCGTCATGGTGACAGATGAAATCCTAACGCGCCTTCATTACTTGGTTGATGTGGGGGTCGGTTACTTAACGCTTGAGCGCCAAAGCCGCACTTTATCGGGCGGTGAAGTGCAACGCGTCAACCTCACAACGGCTTTAGGCACGTCGCTCGTTAACACCCTCTTTGTGCTTGATGAACCATCAATCGGTCTGCACCCTCGTGACATGGATCGCATCAATCGTGTGATGACGCGATTGCGTGACAGTGGCAACACATTGGTGGTGGTTGAACACGACCCACAAGTGATGCTGGCGGCCGACCAAATTTTTGACATGGGCCCAGGACCCGGTGAGAAAGGCGGTCAAGTGGTCTTTAAGGGGACACCGGCAGACCTCATGAAGGCCAATACCTTAACGGGTCGTTATTTAAGTGGTCGCCAACGTATCTCAACAGATCACGAAAAACGTTCCATTGATCAGTCCAAAGCCATTTCGCTCACGGGTGTTTCTGCCCATAACTTAAAAGCCATTGACGTGCGATTCCCCTTGGGCGTCTTAAACGTCGTAACGGGGGTGTCCGGTTCCGGCAAATCCACCTTGATTCAAAACGTTTTAGTGCCGGCCCTCTTAAAGGCCAAGGGCGAACCCACGGAAGCACCGGGTGCTTTTAAAGCGATTGAAGGCGCCGAACTTATCGATTCAGTGCAATTTGTGGATCAGTCTCCCATTGGGAAGACAACGCGCTCTAATCCTGCAAGTTACGTGGGTGCGTTTGATGCGATTCGCACGATCTTTGCCCAAACAGATGCTTCAAAAGCTCGTGAATACAAGCCCGGCACCTTTAGTTTTAATTCAGGCGATGGTCGTTGCCCCGTCTGTGGCGGTAACGGCTTTGAACACATCGAAATGCAGTTCTTGTCTGACGTCTATTTGCGATGCTCGGCCTGTAACGGCTCTCGGTACCGTCCGGAGATTTTAGAAATCACGGTGGAGCGCCATGGGAAAGAGCTTAATATTGCCCAAGTGCTGGATTTGTCCGTATCAGAAGCTTGTGAATTCTTTAGTGAAGATAAAGCCGTATTGGCCCGCTTAGAGCCCTTGCGTAAAGTGGGCTTGGACTATCTCAAACTCGGTCAACCCGTTCCCACTTTGTCGGGTGGTGAAGCACAGCGCTTAAAGATCGCAGGCTTTTTAGCCGAGAAGAATTCCCAAGCAAAGAAAAACGATCTCTTTATCTTCGATGAACCCACCACAGGTTTGCACTTTGATGACATTGAAAAACTCATGCAATCGTTGCAAGAGTTGGTCGATCGTGGCAACACCGCCATCATCATTGAACACAATCTCGACGTTATTAACTGCGCGGATTGGGTCGTGGACTTGGGGCCCGAAGGCGGTGAGTTAGGGGGCACGGTGGTCGTTGAAGGCCCGCTTGATGCCCTTTTGACTCACCCCACGTCTTACACGGGGAAAGCCTTAACGGCTTATCGAGAAACGCTTTCTCAAAAGGTCTTTTCGCCCTACTTTACAAGTGACGCACCGACCACGAGCACTCAAGCCATTACGGTGCCCGATGCCATCATGATTAAGGGCGCGAAAGAGCATAACCTTAAAAACATTTCCGTTGATATTCCTCATGGAAAATTCACGGTGGTCACAGGTGCTTCGGGTTCCGGCAAATCGACGCTTGCCTTTGACATTGTCTTTAAAGAAGGTCAACGCCGCTACCTTGAATCCTTAAACGCTTATGCGCGCAGTATCGTGCAACCGGCCAGTAAACCTGATGTCGATAGCATCGTGGGGATTGCACCGACCGTTGCTATTGAACAGCGCACCTCTCGCGGTGGTCGTAAGTCAACCGTGGCGACGATGACCGAACTCTATCACTTCTTGCGTCTTTTATACGTTAAGCTCGGCCATCAGTTCTGCCCTGATTGCGATGTCGAAGTTGCCCCCAAATCGTTTGAGACCATTTTCTCTGAAGTATTATCGGACTACAAAGGCCAAGCACTTTGGGTCATGGCACCGTTGGTAATGAAGCGAAAAGGGATTTATACCGACCTTGCCAAATGGGCCAATAAAAAGGGCTATGGTCAATTGCGTGTGGACGGCAAATTTGTTTCAACGGAAAAGTTCCCAAAACTTGCCCGCTACAAAGACCACACCATTGAGTTACCCGTGGGACAGATTGACGTAACGAGCGACGATGAAAAAACGCTCAAACGTCTTTTACAAGAAGCGATCACGATCGGTAAGGGCGTTCTTACGATTTTGAACGATAAAGGAGATGAGCGAATCTTTTCCACGCACCGCTCGTGCCCCATTTGCGGTCGCAGTTTCCCAGAGCTTGACCCACGCCTCTTTTCTTACAACTCCTCCATGGGTTGGTGCCCAACTTGCTTTGGTACCGGCCAATTAATCGAAGGCTTTGATGAAACAGCCAGTGGTGAAGAGCGCACGTGGGCCGATGCAGCTGCCAAACCTTGTCCAACGTGTCATGGAGAGCGCTTAAATGAAGTCGCTCGCAGTGTTCGCTTTGCAGGGAAAAACATTGCGCAAATTGCGCATTTCACGGTCTCTGAAGCGCGTATCTTTTTTGACCGTCTGAAACTTAAAGGTCGTGATGCGGATATTGCCGAAGATGCTTTAAAAGAAATTCGCTTACGGCTCGCTTTCCTAGAAGAAGTGGGCTTAGGCTACTTAACGCTTGATCGCTCGGCTCCCTCATTGTCAGGTGGCGAAGCCCAACGCATTCGTTTAGCGAGCCAATTGGGCTCCAACCTTCAAGGCGTGTGCTACATCTTGGATGAACCCACGATTGGTTTGCACCCCCGAGACAACCGTCTTTTGTTAGACGCCATGAAGATGCTCACGCAAAAAGGTAATACGCTTTTGGTGGTTGAGCACGATGAAGACACGATCCGTGAAGCCGATTACGTCATTGACGTGGGGCCCGGTGCCGGTGTGCGTGGGGGTCAAATCATTGCCAAGGGCACGATTGACGATATTGTCAACGATGAAAACTCTTTGACCGGTCGCTATTTGCGAGAGCCCATCCCTCATACCTTTAAGCCTAAGCGCACCATGGACGATGAAACGCATTGGCTCACCGTCAATCACCCGCATTTAAATAACTTAAAAGCAGAGTCCGTCAAGATTCCGTTGGAGCGCTTAACGGTGCTCACGGGAGTCTCGGGTTCCGGTAAGAGCAGTTTTGCCCGCGGGGTTTTATTGAAAGCCTTAAGTGAATCTATTTCTCAAAAGAAACCTTACGAGGGCGAGCTTTGCGAAAGCATTGAAGGCACACAATGGGTTGATCGCGTATTAGAAGTTGACCAAACGCCCATTGGTAAGACGCCCCGCTCGTGCCCCGCCACCTACGTGGGCTTTTTGGATACTATCCGCAAGATTTATGCGGAAACTAATGAAGCACGCGCTCGCGGTTATAACGCCTCGCGCTTCTCCTTTAACGTCAAGGGCGGTCGTTGCGAGCACTGTGAAGGTCAAGGCCTTCGCACCATCGAAATGAACTTTTTACCGGACGTTAAGGTCCCTTGCGAAGTCTGTAGTGGCATGCGCTACAACACCGAAACCCAAGAAGTGCTCTGGAAGGGGCAATCCATTGGCGAAACGCTTGCGATGGAAATTGACGATGCGGTGGAATTTTTCACGACACAAAGTTCTGTCGCTCACGCCTTAAAACTCATGCAAGACGTGGGATTGGGGTATTTAAGCCTCGGTCAACCTTCCCCCACTTTGTCCGGTGGTGAAGCGCAACGCATTAAGCTCGTCACGGAACTCATCAAAGCCCGAGACGATGTAACGCGTCGCGGTTATCGTGCTCCCAAGACCCTCTACATCTTGGATGAACCCACCGTGGGGCTTCACATGGCTGACGTTGAAAAACTCATTGCCGTGTTGCACCGCTTGGTCGATGCCGGTAACACCGTCGTTGTGATTGAACACAACCTTGACGTCATGGCTCAAGCCGACTGGATTATCGATATGGGTCCGGAAGGCGGTTATGAAGGCGGCACGGTGGTAGCCGAAGGCACGCCCGCTGACGTCATGAAGAAAAAGACCCACACGGCTAAAGCTTTGTTAGCTTTTAAGAAAGCACATGCGAAATTAAAGAAGTAGTATCAAAAATCAATTTAAGGGTGGGATATAGTCAAAAACACCCTCCCATTTTTTACAATTCATCTGTTAGTTAATTGAAAGTAGAGAACTTGTATATACCACCTTGCTCAACCAGTTGTAGCAATTAAATTTGTATCAACTAAAAACAGATTTAGTTGTTAAAATGAGCAGAATAACAACCAAATTATTTATTAGTTGAGACAATTATATGACAGCCACCCCTTTTATTCCTCCTCATCTTCCTTTAACTGGATCCTCTTACCCATGGGAAAACTTTGGACAACTAGAAAATAAAACCATTGCAATGTTAGCAAGGTTGGATGGGATGATGATTTCCAATGCGAAAGCTGACCTCTTTTGGATAACTTGGTTGATGAAAGAAGCACAGTATTCAAATGTTATTGAAGGAACAGTGACTACATTCGACGAAGTTATTGGAGAAAATGCGGGGATTGTTGTTTCTGCGTCTAGAAAGGACGATGTGAAAGAAGTATTAAACTATCGTGACGCCATGTTGGATGGGTTAAGTGAAATCAATAAAGGCAGATCAATTTCTTTGTCTTTTGTAAAAAGCCTACATGCCAGATTATTAGATGGTGCTAGAGGAATGAACAAAACCCCTGGAGAACCAAGAAAAGTTCAAGTTCATATTGGTCGACCAGGAGATGGCGTTGAGAAAGCAATGTACATTCCTCCTGAACCATTTCTTCTTCAAGAGCTGTTAGATAACTGGCTTGCATTCATTTCTAGAGATGATGTGAATCCTGTTATTCAGGCCGCTGTGATGCATGCCCAATTTGAAATGATCCATCCGTTCCTTGATGGTAACGGAAGAATGGGAAGATTATTGATTACTTTATTTTTGGCCAATAAAAGTATTTTGAGTACTCCTTGCTTTTACATGAGTTCATATCTTCAAACTCATAGAGATAGGTATTACGAAACACTAGGAATTATTTCTAAAAATGGCGACTGGAATCCATGGATTGAGTTTTTCTTACAAGCTGTCATAGAGCATTGTACGTCAAACGTTAACCTTCTAATTGATATGACAAAACTATACGAAATATCGAAAGACAATTTTGTCAATGCTACAAACTCCTCGTTCGCAATAAATTCGTTAGACTACATCTTTGCAAACCCAATATTTTCTGTCCCCGGACTTCAGAAAAAATATAAGCAAAGCATGTCTCAACAAGTCGCTGCTCAATTAGTAAACAAACTTGTTGCGGCGAATCTTATTGAAAAGGTGTACTCTGGAACAGGTAGACGCCCATCTGTTTACAGATTCCCATCTTTATTAAGACTATTAGCTTAAATCAAAGCATCTATCACAAGCCCTCAATTCTTTGGGGGCTTTTCAATAAAACAATTTTGTAAATAAATCAGTTGAGATCGTAGTTAACCGGCACAACGAGTGTCATCGCTGACGTCGCCTGCGTGCGAACATCTTTAAGATGCTTTGCCGCTTGCAAAGTGGCGCGACGCAATAACGGATGTCCCCCCTTTTGAAGGTTAATCTCACCCACTGAACCATCGGCGTTGATCGCCACTTGCAACATCACGCGACCTTCTAAGCCTTGAGAGCGCGCTCTTTCCGGGTAGCGTTTGTAGCGTTCAATCACTTCAATGATTTCATTGAAAACAATCTGAGTTTCAGTGACGGTCTTAGCAGCGCCCGTCGTTTGTGGAGCCACCTTTGCACCCCCGGCGCTTTTTACCGGTTGTACCTTGGGTTTGGGTTTGGGTTTGGGCTTAGGTTTTGGTTCCGGTTTGGGCTCTGGTTTCTTTTCCGGCTCTTTGACTTTAGGGGGTTCGGGCTTTTCAACCACAACACTCCAAGAGCTCTCAGGAATTGTCATCATCACCCAATCGGGTTCGATGCGCAAAGGCTCACGCTTTAAATCCAGCTTTTTATTTTGTGCTTCGACTTGTTGCATGGCGATACGCTGATTTAAAAGCGCAATCTTCTCCGGCACGTGCACAAATAAAAATAACCCCAACACCACGGTCGCCACTGTCGTGAGGACCTTGGATTTGCGGGACGCATCACGCTCTTCAGGCGATCGAAGCACACTTCGACCGAGACCCTTGGCACGAAAACGACCGGTGATGGGGCAACGTCGGATTTCTTTCATCGCTTGGCTTGGGTGCTAATCACAAAGCGCCCTTCATTCTTACTCTTGGCTAAATCCACCAAAGGAACAAAGGTATCAAAGGCGGCTTTCCCGTCCATGTGAATGTTTAAAACGGCTTTTTCCGTTGAAACCAAAACCGCTTCAATGGCTTTAATGTCCGTCAATTTCCCATCCATCATGTATTGACCATCTGCCGTCACAAAAACACTCACCTGACGGTCAGCTTTCGTGACTTGAGCCGTTTGACTCTCCGGCAAAATGACTTCCAACACGGGGCGCGAAAAACTCATCGTCAACACAAAGAAAATGATGAGCGTAAATAAGCAGTCAATGAGGGGCGTTAAGTCGATTTGGGGCTCTTCATCTAAGGGAGAGCCGCCTGCGTCCAATGGGCTATTCATGGCCGTGACCCTCGGGCAGGTCTTCAGACTTTAACAATTGAGCGTGCTCTTTCTTTAACTTCTTAACGACCTTCAATGCTCGATAGCAGTGCTCAACCGCTTCAATGTGCATGCCTCTAAACTTCATTACCAAAGCGTAGTAAACCATCATGGTCGGGATGGCAATACAAAGACCCATCACCGTGGTGATCAAGGCTTGCCAGATGCCGCCCGCCAACGTATCGGCATCGGGCATTTGCGTAAAGGAGAGCGATTGGAAGACTTCCACCATACCGAAAACGGTACCCAAAAGGCCCAAAAGCGGTGAGATAACGCTAATCACTTTAAGCCAAATAAGACCATTATTGACGCGTTTGAAATTGCGGTGGAACAAGTAAGCGACTTCGCCTCGGATGTTATCGCTGTGAGCGGCTTGAGAGACCACAATGTCGTAGACAATGCGAATCAAGGGATTGGCATTTTCACGATCGAGATCACGCAAGCATTGGCTCTTACCCTTTTCAATATCCAGAAAATCTCGACGGAAATTGTTCCAGACGCTATTGAGGTAAAGCCAAAGCCAAATGGCGCGATAGATGGCGTAGATTCCTAAAAAAATCAAAGCCACGCCCGCAGGACCAATCAGTTGATAACTCGAAGCAATCGTTTCCATTTACTTATTCACTCATTTTTAACGACAAGAGGCTTGTGATCGTATAGACGCCACAAGCCTTTTGTCAGTATTTAGGTGAAATCAAGAAAAATCCTTGATTTCACGGTTGGCACACCAACATCGATTAGAACGTTGCCGTGAACTTCACAGCAGCATGGCGACCCGGTTCGTACACGGTACGGACAAGATCATCCATTTTACCGCCATTGTAGCGATAGAGCTTGTCACCAATGTTATAAATACCGGCATCCAAACGGTAAGCCTTGTTTTGACCAAAAGCGACACCGCCCGTCAAGTTATAAGTGGTGAAGCCACCAAACTTCGTCGTTTTATTATTCCCAAAGCTATACTCTTCGGTCTTCGTTTGGGTCACGATATAGAAGTCGGCATTCCAGTCAGCGTCCATCGCGGTCGTGAAGTAGCGAACACCCACGCGTGCAGAGGCTTTAGGCGTACCCGTCTTCTTCGTGGAGACACCCTTATTTTCATACTCGCGCTTCAATAACGTCACGGTCGTGTACGGTTCAAAGTCACCAACTCGAAGGCTCGATTGCATTTCAAAACCAAGAGTCTTAGCTTCGGCAATGTTTCGATATTCAAAAATGTCTTGACTATCGGGAGATGCCGTAATGTAGTTATCAGCAACGGAGTAGAAGACTGCCGTATCTAACATTAAGCCACCCTTTTGATAACGAGCACCAATTTCAAAGTTATCGCTCGTTTCAGGCTTCAAATTTTCGTTGGCTCGAGTGATATGACCACCCATCATGGAGTCGATGAAAAGCTCTTGCAAAATCGGAGCACGATAGCCTTGGGCGTAGTTGGCACGCAAAACAAGATTCTCAAAGCCATTGTAGGTCAAACCAGCATTAAAGACGGCCTTGCCTTCTGAATTATCATAGGATTCAGAGGATCCATCAGTATTAATCGGGAAGGCTCCAGCTCCGGTTATAGGATTAGGAGGTAATGTCACACTCACTTTTGCACCGAATTTATGGATATCCATCTCACTCTTTACCCAAGTGTAACGAACACCGTAATTAGCAACCCAATCATCTGCAAAGGTGCTTTCCATTGCAGCAAAAATAGCATGACGGAATTGGTTACCTTCATAACGATTGCTTGTCTGAATTCCCACACCTGCGTTCGTAAAGTCAAACACAGGTCCCCCCGTCATAGACATATCTACACTGCCATCTGCTGCAGTGCTAATGCCACTAACACTAGATGCCTTGAGTTTGTCATAAGCTAGCTCATAACCAACGATCAAGAAATGGTTATCAGCAAGATTCCAATCGGTTTGAATACTTAATGCCGTAGTGTCGGTCGTATTATCCGTGAAGCTGTTTACAGTAGTGTCGTACTCTTCTCCAGAGCTAATTTGAATAAACGACGGAAGTGTCACCATTTCATTCACCATGACAGACGGATCTGCAGGAGTAACAACGTGATTATCCATCTTCTTCTCATTACGTTCTTGAGAGAGATCGATACGAACACGACTTAACGTATCCGAGATATTCTTAAATTCACCAAAGATTGCGCCACGCGTGCGCTTCCATTCCGGCACGTGCACCCAGAAATCATCGACAGCATACTGTTGGTCACCACTCCAGAAGTCCAAGTCATAGTGGCTTAACGTCAAGCCGATCGTCTTATTGGGATCGATATCGTAAGACAAGAAGACATCTGCCGACTTCGAATCAAATTGCGTGTGCTCGGCCTTACCAATCGGCGTATCCAAGAGGTCATAATCTTTACCTGCCACACCCAAGCGCCAGTTCCAACCATTAGAAGATCCGCTGATGCTGGCTGAGCCGCTCTTACCGTCAGCAGAACCATCGTAACCGGCAGACACCGTAGCGCTCACGGGCTTATCAGCACCCTTTTTCGTGATGATGTTCACGGCACCGCCAATGGCATCAGAACCGTAGAGGACAGAGGCAGGACCACGGATCACTTCAATACGTTCAACTTGAGAAGGATCGATCAAAATCGGAGCACCCCACATGGACTTTTGTTCCGTGATGCGTAGGCCGTTAACCATTACCAACGTACGGAGAGCATCTTCACCACGCATCGTGATACGGTCCAAACCTTGAGAACCGTCATTGCGAACACGAAGACCCGGCACGGTCGTTTCCAATAAGTCAGCAACGCCCTTCACAGAACCTGCGAGCTTAATGTCTTCAGCGGTAATGACAGAAACCGACATATTAACGTCAGCCAAAGCTTTTTCAGAACGAGAAGCCGTCACCATGACGTCTTGAGATTGAACGACAGGGGCCGTGTTGACTTGAGCCATGGCTGGAGCAGCAAAAGCAGCAGCCACAGACAAAGCCAACGTCGTGCGGGATAAAAGTCCGAATTTGGACATGATCACTCCTAAGAATTAAAACCACGTTCGGTTAGCTCTCTTTATTCTTTGTCGCCAAACGAACGCACTTCAACAATTTACGAATTGTGGAATTGTGTCACAGAAGGTTTAAATTTATCTTAAGAACATTCACACTTTTGTACACTTTTCGATCAGTAGAATTAAAAGAAAAAAAATCCCTGATCCAAATGTCTTGAACCAGGGTAAAAACAAGCTTCATGGAACAGAGTGGCAGAACTGGAATTTTGAATCTCTGTAGAAACCCCGCTAAATAGCCTTCAATAACTCCGCATAGTATGCATTGGGAGATTTCATGCTTAACTTTGAATGGGGTCGACGTCCATTATGGTAGTAAATCCAGTCTTGTACCGTCTTCTGAGCTTGAGCTCGCGATTCAAAGCTACCTGTAACAGGAAGGCTCTCACGCTTTAAAGTTGCCCAAAACGATTCAGCCGGTGCATTATCCCAACATTGACCACGACGACTCATTGAACTAATCATGTGGTGCTCAGTCAGAGTATCTTGGAACGCAACACTGCAATATTGCGAGCCTTGATCGCTATGAAAGATACACCCTGCCGATGGCGTTTCGTTTTTATAAGCTTTCAATAAAGCATCAATGACAAGTTGTTTAGTCATTTGTGCTCCAAAGCTATATCCAACCAATCGCCGTGTTCCTAAGTCCAGTACACTGGCCAGATAAAGCCAACCCTCGCTCGTTGGTGTGTAAGTAATATCACCACACCAAGCCTGATTAATGCCAAACTGATCAAAACGGCGTTCAATGAGATTGGGGGACTTCTTCAGGTCGTGATTGCTATCGGTTGTTTGAACATATTTGCGATGAAAACGATGCAACAAACCGTTGTTTCGCATGAGTCGGCGAAGACGCTTGAGGTCGACACGAAGGCCCTTCTCTCGCAATAGATGATGACAAACCAAAACGCCAGGGACGTGGCCCTTACAAGTCTTTAAGATTTCAGCTTTTAACGTTGTTAAAACATAATCATCGGTTTCAATGACACCGTAGCGGTGTTGTTGGTCAGCATGGCACCACGCGTAAAAACCACTGGTACTGACCTCCAGCAACTCACAGGCTCGAGTAATCGGCAAAGAGTTATGGCGTCCAATGATGGT
Source organism: uncultured Sutterella sp. (assembly GCA_905206345.1). GTDB lineage: Bacteria > Pseudomonadota > Gammaproteobacteria > Burkholderiales > Burkholderiaceae_F > Aphodousia. Next base: position 12,527 of record CAJLGW010000021.1, read on the forward strand.
GTTTTTGAGTCCGTCTTGTAAAAAGGCGTACTTCTTTACGGCATCTTGGCGAAGTACGCCGCGGCTTTTTTTTAGGAATTCAACCTCAGCTTCACGTTGCTTCAAAGCTTTGCGTAATCGGGCATTTTCTTCAATGAGCGAAACGTTTTCGGGCGGAAGAACTTCTTTGGCTTTTACACACCAGCGATTAAGAGTTTTAGGACTAATATGGAGACTTTGAGCGACCTCAACTTGGGTCTCGCCATTTTGAACTCGAGCAATAGCGGCTCGTTTAAATTCTTCAGAAAAATGTTTTTGCATTTTTGATCCTCACATAATCAGATTTTAAAAAATGAGAATCAAAATTCCGAATCTACGACCTTATTTCATCAATCGCTAAGGATTCCACTTGATTGGTTTTAACTTTTGTTTTGGTGGGAAGGGATACTTAGTCCCCTCCCTATTTTGCTCTTCTAAGAAGTCAGATTAGAACTTCACGCGCAACGTAGCACCAATACCGTGAGAGGTGATATCACTACCGAAAGCACCCGTATAAGACACGCCCAACGTCGTGTTCTTACCTAAGGTAGCGTCAACACCAAAGCCCACAGCACCCATACCAGAGAGTTCTTCACCCTTCAAGTTAGCTGTACCGGCATCGCCCAAGGTCATCTTAGCCGTGCTTTCCTTGTCACCAAAGAATTGCATGTAGCCAACATCACCCTTGACGGCCATGTTCACAGAACCAACAGAGAACGGCATAGCACCGCGGACACCCACGTTGACCGTACCCACGTTTTGATCATCCAATTGGGTCTTGAACTCATGACCTGCAACCTTTTCGGTAAAGTCATCAGCAGAGACACGCATGTAGCTCAAACCAGCATAAGGCTCGACGGAGAACGTATCGGTATTAAAGCCCTTGTAGCTCACTTCACCGAAGACTTGCATGACTTCAGCGTCGTAGTTCACAGCGTTAAAGCCCATTTCGTCCTTAACAAGTAAGCTGCGCTTGCTGTCACGGTCTTGGTTCGTGTACGTAAAGCCATACGTCACACCAACAGCATCCCAATCGTTTTCACCATAAACACCGAAGTGAATATCGTTACTTTCGATCTTACCGGCTACGCTGGCGTCGTATTCCGTCGTACCCGTACCGAAGAAAGCACCGACCTTATTACCGTTACCGTAGGCAACTTCACCACCCACGAGACCAGCGTAGTAGTCAACGTCCATATCAACGGAGGCACCACCAGCGTCAACGTTGCTCCAGTTACCGATACCCGTAGCCCAGATTTGAGCGCCGTTGTCGAGCTTAGCCGTGCGAGCTTGACCGGAAGCGTTGGCTTGATCCTTAATCGTGCGAGCTAACGTCGTCGTGTTAACGATCGTGGCGTTTTGGGCAGCCATGTGCATGTCTCTGCTCAAAGAATCCAACGTATTAGCCATTTCTTGCTTGGTGGCATCAACGACAGAGGCAAAGAGCTTGCTATCTGTGTTGGCTTCTAAGACAGATGCAATGGCGGCACCAGAAGCCGTGCGAGCAAAGGCGGCGACAGAGTCATCATTGCGCGTCAACGTGGAGCTTAACTTGTTACCTTCAACCTTGATGTCGGTATCAAAGAAGGCGTAGTCAGGGTTAGCCACTGCGAGGTCGGCACCTTCCAACTTGTCTGCCGTCACGGAACCCGTTACGCCATCCTTATTGTTGAAAGCATCAACCAAAACATCAGAGTCAGCAGAGACAACTGTCACACCGGCACCTTCCTTGAAGGTTAAGTTACCAACTTCGACGTCTTGACCAGCAACAACACCGTAGGTACCACCAGCATTAACCGTGATATCGACAGAGTGGTCAGAGGCCGTATCTGTGAGTTCACCCTTCATTGTGAAGTTGTCGTTATAGGCATTCATGACACCAAAGATGCCACCGTTAACCGTCACTTGACCGTTATCGGTTGCTGTAGCGTCGTCACCCGTTACACCGAAGGAGTCGTTAAAGCCCAATAACGTACCTTCTTCAACGGTCGTACCGCCACGATAGGTGTTGTTACCCGTCATGACGAGAGTGCCTTGGCCACGCTTCGTTAATGAGCCGTCGTATTCACCATTAGCGATCTTGTCACGAATAGCTTGTGCACGCTTTTCGTAGTATTCAAGACGCCACTTCATAGCATCTTCCAAAGCAACATTCTTGTCCTCGATGCCTGCGAGATCAAGATCGTTGGTCAACTTATAATCATCAGGATTTTCGGACACTACGACTTTACCGTTTACTGTGCCGTCATCAGTTACAGATTTGAGCCATTCAATGTCTTCTCGTTCGCGTTGATCAAGTGCCGCTTGACTAATGTCATTAGACCAAACGTCAAGCTTATTAGTGGCCATGTTATAGTCGAACTTGCCAAATAATTGACCTAAACCATACATGCCCTTATCAAGATCAGGCACCCCCCAACCCATACGATCCGAAACTTCACCTTCAGCTGGAGTCGAACCGTCTACATTAGCCCAACCTTCCATATCTGAGCCGTCTGCATTCTTATGGTTTGCTGTCGTTAATAAGACTTGACGAACTTGAACAGCCGACATATCCGTATACCGAGATGCTAAAACAGCGAAAGCACCGGACACGAACGGAGTAGCCATTGACGTGCCACTATATCCACCGTATCCACCACTAATATTGGAGGTGTTCCCATTTCGACCTGGGGCACTCATTGTCCAATATTTGGCATAACCAGCTTCATTGAAGTTAGTTTCAATCTTGTAGTTATCAGGATCAGTATTCGTGTCATTTTGGCGCAAGCCAGCAACTACGAGCCATTGATTTTCTGCTTCAGGATTGAAATAGGGATAGAGACCGCGATGATAAGGATTTTCACGTCTGTTGTTGCCTGCAGAAAAAGCTTGAATTACATCTTTACTCTTGACGGCGTCCCAAGCCGCATCAACAAAAGAAGGGCCACCGTTGTAATTTTTCTTGAACATGTAGTATTCATATTCAATGTCGTTAACGGTCGTTAAAACGGGACCACTTTCATAATAGTCCATAATGAAACCATTAGGCTTTACTTGTTTTAAGTTAGTGCCCCAACTGTTATTAATGATTTTTACGCCCGCATCAACAAGCGCGTCATATCCCGCCTTAAAGAAGCCATAGTCTGGGAACGGACCATAATTCGAATCATCAGTACCCCCCGTGTTAGCTGAGTAGAAGTCAGATCCCCAAGCTACACCGTGCATTCCTTGACCATCACGATTACCAGCGTAAACACCTGCGCAACCAGTCCCATGGTTGTCGTTAAACTCTGAATTGTAGTAACCATCTACTTCAAATTTGTCACCAGCGTGGTACGGATGGGTGTCTTTTGAAGAGTCAGGATAGGCATACTGAGGATAACGTTCACCATCATGAGTGTATTCACCCGACGCAGAAACGGAGTGCCAACGATCGCCTGTTAATTCAACATGATCCTTAAGAATGCCTGAGTCCATCTGACCGATCTTAACACCTTGGCCATGATAACCAAGTGCATAAGCCGCAGATACTTTTTGAGCAACTAAACCCCAGTTTTTGTTGTATTCATCGGTTTCCCATGATTGTTTTGCTTGTTCAACCTGTGAAGAATTCTGAGCAACAAATCCCGGTTCAACATAAGCAGCTGAAGCTACCGTTGAAAAAAGTGCCGTTGCAGCAACAGCTAAAGCAACAGCACTTTTAGAGGGTTTACCGTGGGAGCGTTGAGCTTCGTTAGCCACGATATAGCAACGACGGACGTCATTCCAAATGGTTTTAAATGTCTTATTCATAGCGGATATTCCTTTTTCGAAAAAAGACAGCAGACTCCTAAAAACAGGAGTGCTAATCCGCACGATACCCCCCCCCCGAAAATTGCTTTGATCAATATCAAACGCCCTCATTTTCTAAGGGAATGTCCTTAGATTTGGAACTTTTGTTCACTCTATTCAAAGGTGTTCAAACGACATAGTTAAGCAAAGACAGATCTATCTAACCATATGTTTTTAATGAATTTTTCATCTGCTTTTATTTTCCCATTAAATCAATAAGTTTCAATTTTTCCTATATTCTTCAGATTCGGTTAATGCTTCTCGTTCATACTAAAAATACGTAATAACCCTAACAATAAACATTCCCCCACTATTTATTCGCTTTATTCACTAAAAAAGTACAAGTCGAGGGCAGAACAAAGTTCTGAGTTTTACCAGTAACAAACTAAGCTATACTACTTAGCTAATAAATGATAACGATTATCATTATCAATAGAATGTATTGAAATTATCCTCTAAGAAAGAACTTCGGAATCATCATGAAGAAAACTATGAAAATCCCTGGCAAACCGACGTGCCTTGGGGCAGGTATTGCCTGTGCGCTATTATCTCTCGCCTCCCAAACCCAAGCGTCCTCTTCACTTCTTGACGAGGACATTAAGCTTCAAGACAGCTACGTTCGTCCCGACTATGTTGAGATTGAGCGTTTGCGTAACACCAAAGAAATCATCGTGATCCCGAAAGAGGAAATCCAACAAAAAGGCAAGCGCACGATTTCGGATGTCTTGAGCACCCAAACGATGGTTAACGTCAATTCCACCGGCATGGGCGACATTGATATTCGTGGACAAGGCTCAGACCAATCCACGCGTAACCTTCAAGTGCTCTTAGACGGCGCTCCCATCACAACGTTGGTCAATCACCCCAATCACACCAATTACGATGTGGTACCAGTAGAACAGCTGGAGCGCATTGAAATCATCCCGGGCGGTGGCAGTGTTTTGTATGGTTCTGGCGCCTCAGGTGGCGTTGTGAACATCACCTCAAACCTTCGTGCCATGGCAGATCCCAAGTCCTCCGTTGCCGCAGAATATAACTCCAAGGGCTATCGCCTCAACGCCAACGTCGGAGGCACCTTTGATGACAATCGCTTTGCCTACGATATCGGTTACTCACACTTGGATCGTGACCTTTACTTTGTGGACACGTATCGCAATTCCGATTACTACTCCGCAGGGCTTCGTTTTAATCTCACCAAAGACCAAGCTATCACTTTGCGTTTAAGTCGTCTTGAAGAAGACTCTCAGTACGTCGGTAACGTCAGTCTATCAAAGGTCAAAAAAGAAGGCGAAAACTATCGCCCCGGTAACAAGAAGATCCCCATTGGGCTCGATAGCGAAGGTCACAAGATCGAAAAAACCGTTAAAAAGTATCTGCAAGGCGATCGAAAGCTCGATACCGTCAATGTGAGTTACATCAACGACATTTCCGATACGTTGCATTTCACGAGCGACATTTTCTATAACGACGGTTTTTACTTTGGTATCGACGATGAAAATAAGCGCATGGATCACGATGGGCACGGCGTGCGCTCTAAACTTGATTGGAATTACGCTGACAACGCTTCGCTTCTAGTGGGGCTTGACTACACGCGTCAAAAGGCCAACCTTGCCTATGACAACTACATATCTAACGACGACGGGACATTTCGTGTCCAACCGTTTCACTTTGACTACGATAAAGGAACGTATGCCCTTTTTGCCTTAAATACCATCAAGTGGAACGACTTTGAATTCACGCAAGGGGCAAGACGCGAATTAACCAAGTGGCAATTTGATAAAGCAGACACCAAAGAGGGTTATGGGTCAGGCACCTCCAACCGTTGGAATTCTGCCTTTGAATTGTCCGCTGCTTACAACTATCGCGATACGGGTCGCGTTTATGCCCGCTACGAGCGTGGTTACACCGTGCCCGATGGCATTCAAATTACCGACTCTTTCACTACCCCAAGCGGTAATAAAGTCATGTCGGCAACTAAAGCTGAAGACGAAATCTTTAATCTCTACGAATTGGGCTTAAGAGATCAGATCGGCATTTCTACTGTAAGTCTCACGGCTTGGTTGTCGGAAACAGATAACCAAATGAATCGCTTTTACTTTAGAGGTATGAAGGATCGTCAATCCATGAACTTATTGAAGTCTCGTCGTTGGGGCGCTGACTTGGCCCTCAGTCAAGACTTGGGCAAATTAACGCTCGAAGAGTCTTATTCCTACACAATGGGTAAAACGCGTTGCCGCAATGCCAAGGCTTGTCAATTCTTAGAAGAGAACGGCAGGGGCATTGACTACGCCTCTAGTGGCTTAAAAAAAGTGCCTAAACATAAGGCTAGCGTTAAGGCGACGTTTGATGTCAATGACAATCTCTCGATTTCCACTCAATACGCACGCTTTGGCTCCTACAACAATTTCATGAAGGAAAGCGAAAAAGAAGACGGTGGTGTCTTTCACTCTTACGGTTTGTGGGATGCTTCCGTGCGATGGAGTCCTCGCCGTTGGTTAGATCTCTACGCAGGCGTGACCAACATTACCAATGAAGAATATTGGGAGTATCAAGAGAAAAGTACTGTTATTCCCGGGGCCTCACGCGCGTTCTTTGTTGGACTTAAAGGCACGTACTAACCGAATCTTTTTTAACGATTAATGGGCTAACCATAATGACTCCCCTTCTTAACCTCTTTTTTGCCGGTGGCTACGTCATGTGGCCGATTCTTCTTGCTTCGATCATCACCGTGGCCATTGCGGTGGAGCGTTACCGATTCTATAAAAAGTCTCGCTGTAACCTCATGGTTTTAAGAACGAAGCTGCCGTTACTGATGCACACGGGCAAAATCACCGAGGCCAAAGCCCTTTGCCAAAAGGCAGGGGGACTCTTAGGCAGCGCCTTAACAGAAGTCATCGATAACAATCACACCTCGGTTAATATCGCTGACTATCTCGATGGGAGCTTAACGCAAGCCGCCTCGAACATTCGGGCCAATTTAAATTACTTAAGTGCCATCGTGACCTTGTCGCCCCTATTGGGGCTTTTAGGCACCGTCACCGGCATGATTAATGCCTTTGATGTGTTATCGATCGCTGACGGTCAACCTTTTGCCATCACCGGGGGCGTGGCTGAAGCCCTCATTGCCACGGCCTTTGGTTTATTTGTGGCCATCTTGGCACTCATGGTGCATGTTTGGTTAAGTCAAATCGCCAATCAATTGATTACCGACATTGAAACCGGCGTGAACCTTTTCTTAGCTTCTTGCAAAGGGAGCTAATTCATGCGTTTGCGTTCTCTATACATTGAGGAAAAACCAACGATCATGATTATTCCCATGATTGACATCATTTTCTTTCTTTTGGTGTTTTTCATGCTCTCGATGCTCACAATGGTCACGCAAAAAACCATTGCATTGAAGCTGCCTGTTGCAACAGTCGCCAAAGTGGATACGACCAAAACGCTTCCCGTCTCGGTCGACAAGAACGGCGCCATTTACTTTGAGCGTGAAAAAATTTCCTTAACCGATCTTCAAAGTCGATTAATGAACGCCAAAGAGAAGTCTGAAAAAGTCACCGTTGTTTTACGTGGTGACGTGGATTCGTCCTATGGCGACGTTGTGACCGTAATGGATGCCATCCGTCATGCGGGCATTGATCGTATTTCCATTGCCACCGAGAGTCAGTAATGGACAAAGAAGTGCAACCTCACTGGATTTCTGCCTATGGCGTCTCCATTGCAATTCACCTTGCGGTGATTCTGGGCATTGTGGGCTTTACCACTCAGTCCCCTAGCGTCGGCGGTGACGGACTCATCAGTATCGATCTTGTTGGTAATGGTGGTGGCGACACGGGTGGTCAAGGTCAAGAACGTAAAGTCTCCCTACCGGGTGACGGAGGGACCAATGGTGACAATCGTCGCCGAGGCCCCTCCGTCACCTCAGACTCTCAAGATGAATCTTCCAAAGCCCAAACGGACTCTGCTTTAAAGACTTCTGAGAGTAAAGACACACCCCATGAGAAGACCTCACACGATTCGCAAGACAGTGTGAGCCTTTTATCATCGACAAAGAAAGCCTCTCAAAAGCCTCCTCTTAAATCCGCCCAAACGACACAAAAAGAGAAGGCAACGTCGAACGTCAAACCCGATAAAAAAGCTCTTGAAGAAACAAAACAAAAAACTAAAAAGAGCGCTGGTGGCACCGGGGGCTATGCAGGTTCCGTCGGCACACCCAGTCGTGAAGAAGGAAAAGTGATTTCTGGGCATGGTGCAGGGACCGGAGCGGGTACGGGTCAAGGCAATTACCTCTCAAACGGTGATGGCTCTTTTACCGCTATGAGTTCCAAAGGCTTGGACTATCAGATTCTTTATGAGCGCCCCGCCAAATACCCCTCACGAGCCCGGTCGATCGGTTATTCGAAAACCGTAAAAGTCACCGTTCGTTTTCTCGTAGGCGTTGACGGCAAAGTGGAAAGTTCTGAAATTCTGAGTAAAGATCTTCCCAACTTAGGCTTTGAAGAAGCGGCTTTAACGTCCATTCATTCGATTGTCTTTAGGCCCATTAAAACGCACGACAATAAGCCACTCAAAGTGTGGTTTAAAAAGACCCTGATTTTCAAACCCTAGAAACGGCAAGAGGATGATTTCAATCGAAACCATCCTCTTTATTTTGTGCGTATCGGTTTAACGCCTTTCAACCATCCACATACCGATCATGGCCAATATCAACATGATGACAGTTGGTACCAACGCCACAAGTAACGGCGGCCAAGTGTTGAGCATCCCGATGTAGGAGAAGAGGTTATTGACCGTGTAGAAAGCCAAACCGATCATAACACCGGCGAAAATCTTAATACTCACACCACCCGATCGAGTATTCATGTAAGCAAAGGGCATCGCCAACGCAATCATCACCAAAATGGCTACAGGATAAAAGGCTTTATTCCAAAGCGAAATCTCATAGCGACCGGATTGCTGTTGCGTTTGCTGTAAGTGCGTGACGTAACTTGCCAACGCTCGCATGGACATGTTTTCAGGCTTGAGCATCATCACGCTAAAGATACTCGGGTCAATGCTCGTTTTTAACATCATGCTCACAGGAGGCGAGACAATCACACGTTCATGAATGGGTGTGACCGACAAGTCATTGAGTTGAGGTAAATCCGTGTTGATGGCTTGCTTTAAAAGCCAGCCTTGATTGTGAACCCAATTGCCCGTTTGAGCTTCAACAATGCGGGTAAGGTTTTGCTTACTGTTAAAGTCATAAACTCGCCACGATGTTGCTTCTTGATTAGGCGTCATCTTCTTAATATTGATGTAACGCACACTGCGCTCACCCGTGGGCGATTGCGTGACTTCACGCACCCAAGCCCCCGTATGAGAACCACGAATGCCCATCGTACGGTTTTCAGCAAAAGCACGGTATTCTCGCGCGTAAACGTCTGATGACGGTGCAATGAATTCACCAAAGCCGTACGTCAGAATCATCAAAATGAGGCCCGGAACCATCAAAATGCCGGCTAAACGAACAGGACTTAAGCCCGCCACACGCAAAATCGTAAATTCAGAGCGTGCAGCCCATTGACTCATCACAAAGACTGCGCCCAAAAGAGCGGCAATCGGCATCACTTCATAGATGCGCATGGGCAAACTTAAACCTGTGATGATAAATGCGTCCAATAAGGTATAGCCACGGCTACCGATGCGTCCTAATTGCCCCACTAAGTCAAAGAAGGCAAAAAGGGCCACCAAGGCAAGAAGCACAAAGCCCGTTGCCTGAAGAATTTCTTTTGTTAAATGGCGAGTAATAACTTTCACTTTCATGATTACTTTCTCCGCCAATAACTCGGATGTGCCCATTGAGGAATCCATCTTTGCATAACGGTTCGACGTGCAAAGAGCAAACACGCAAAGGCAAAGAACGCCCCATTGAGAACAATCAAGGCTGACGGCAACGACATCGTATCTTGTTCAACCAAAGTACGCGCCAAGCTGATGCCATTTAAATAAAGCACAAAGATTAAGAGCGCCACAATCATGTTTAAACTGCGTCCGGCACGAGGATTCGTGAAGGACAAGGGAATGGCAATCAAAATCAAATTAATCGCTGCCAGAGGCCATGAAATACGCCACAAAAGCTCTGCCTGAACCTCCTTATTGTCATAGCGAGCCAAAAGAAGCGGCAAAGGCGCAACATCAACACTTCGTATTTGGATAGCCTGATCGGGTTTCACGTCCAAGCGCACGGCATAGGTATCAAAATCCGTAATACGGTATTCGGCAGAGCCTGCGGCCCCTTCATAGCGACGACCGTTTTCAAGATAGACGTAGCGATCGCCCGAAGCATTGACTTCAACGTGACCCGACTGAGCCACGACCACCATTTCTTTATCTTTATTGGTCTGCGTCAAGAACACATTTTTTACAGACAAACCGTCTTCAGCGACCTCTTCGATAAAGAAGATCTGCTTGCCACCGGCAAGCTCAACAAAGCGCCCCGGCGTTAAACGATCCACGTCATCACGTTGAGAGTAGACCGCACGATTCATATCACTTTGACCTTCAGCCCAAGGTGAGATCACAAGCGATAAAGCGGCAATCAATAAAATGATGGGAGCGCTAAAGCGCAAAACCGGGCGAACCCAAGACAAAAGACTGATACCACCGGAAGAAAACCAAACCACCATCTCGCTTTCCAACCAACTGCGAGTCAAGGTCATCAAAACAGCAATGAACAAAGAAACAGAAAGTAAAGGGGCGAGGTTGGTTAAAGCCTGATAAACCACCATCTCAACAACGGTACCACTGTCGATACGACCACCTGCTGCCATACCGAGAATACGAACCAACCCAATCGTTAAAACGATTGAGAAGATCACCGTAAACACAGCACCTGCAGTGTTAGCGATTTCAGATATGAGTGCACGTCGAAAAATCATGCGTGTTCTCTAGAATAATTGAATACGTATTTTTAAAACCTAATCGGAAATTTTATATCACAGGCTCAAAAAATACCCTAATCAGAACGTCTAGTTACGAAAAAGCCCCGAAGCTTTCACTTCGAGGCTTTTGAATGGGGAGCCAGGCAATGTCCTACTTTCACTGGAA
>CAJLGW010000022.1 GCA_905206345.1 uncultured Sutterella sp.
CATTCAAGGTGAGTCTAATTTTGTGTTGTTTTCACGCTAAAGTGTGAAGAGCCAATTGTTAACTTAATTCGTGGACGGTTTTCGTTCTGGTAGCAGTAACGTAAAGATTGCGCCTTGACCAATATTGTCAGAAATTGTTAGTCGACCGTGATGCAATTCAACAATCGTTCGGCAAATATTGAGCCCCATGCCCATACCGGCCGATTTCGTTGTGAAGAACGGGTCAAAGAGGTGTTCTTTATCTTCATCCTTGATGCCGCAGCCGTTATCGGCCACTTCGAAAACAAGGTACCGATCAGCGTTACGATAAACGGTAAGAGACACCTTGGGTGCATTGCCTTTAATACTGGCCGCGGCCTCAATCCCGTTTTTAATCAAGTTTAAGAGTACTTGCTCAATCATGATTTCATCGCAATAGACTTCATGAACATCTTGAGCAATAAAAAACTCCAACTTGGCGTTATGGCGTCGGGCTTGAATATTGGCCAATTCCGTGACTTCGTTGACAAGCGTACTGATCGCAATCATTTCCATCTTGGGGTCACTGCGACGCGTAAAGGAGCGAATACGCTTGATGATGCCACCGGCGCGCTTTGTTTGCGCAGCAATGCGTTGAATGGAGTAAAGCATTTCATGATCTTCGGGCACGCCCGCTTTGCGCATGGAGCTCTCCACGACAAAGGCATAGTTAGAAATGGCCGAGAGCGGTTGATTCAATTCGTGTGCCAAAGAGCTTGCCATTTCACCCATGCTGACCAATTGCGAATTCAATTCGCTTCGGGCTTGTTGTTCAGCCAAGAGCATTTCGTTGCGACGTTGTTCCGTCACATCGGAGAGAATTTGCAATTCCGCTTCCGTGCGGTCCGTCCACGGAATCAGTCGACTTCTGACGTTGTACCAACGATCCAAATCTTCGATATAGATGTAGGGTGACCGTGATTTTTCTTTTGCCGTCAATTGCGCCATTTTTTGAGAGGCCAAAATGTGTCCGCTCGCATTTTCACCAAACGTTCGATCATAGGAACTATTGGAAAAAAGAAGTGCATTGGTATTAGGATCGACCACGCTAATGGAGTCCAGCATGGATTCCAGCACGCGGTTAAAGCGTTCGTGCGCTGCGGTTAATTTTTCTTGAGCCTGACGAATTTCGGAAATGTCAGTAAGTGTCCATAACCAGCCGATTTGCTCACCTTCGACTGTCACCATCGGGATGATGTGCAGTAACACCCAGAAGGATTGCCCGTCAGCGCGAACCGCAGGGAATTCGTAACTCGTGTTTTTCAATTGACGGCGCTTCACACCGTTTAATAATTCCATCAAACGGAATCCCTGATCGCCTTGAGGCCAGTAGGAGTAGGGCGGAATTTGACCGATTAAAGAACTGTTATTTTTAAGCCCTAAAAGGTCACTGAAGGTTTTATTGGTGTAGATAATGCGACCGCTTAAATCGGTGACTTGAAGGCCGGACAATTGGCTGTCAGCAATGTTCTTTCTCAAAGCGGATTCGGCACGAAGCGCTTCTTCAATACGATTTTGTCGCCAGTTAAATCGAATAATCCCTAAAAGAGCGATCACCAAGAAAATCCCCAAAGCCGTAATCACCCAAAAGAGCGTGTTTTGAGTAAGAAGGTTTTCGGCGTAGCGTGTCACTTCCAATTGGAAGTCAGAGGAAAGGGGATGCAAGGGGACGCGAGCACGAATAAGCTCTCGTTGCGTATTGGTATTGGCCGTAATAATGGGGTGCTTGTCAAAATAGAGATTGACGCGATATTCCGGATTTTTAATGGACGTTTCTCGCAACAAAACCCACAAAGAAATACGGGCGACCACTAAAAGGTTCTGATCACTGACATGAAGCGGGACAATCAAGTCAACGAAAGGGGAGCCTTCAATGGGAAGCGCATAAGGGTCTGAGAAGGTAGCTGTTCCCACCTCTTTGGCTTTTTGTAAGGCCGCTTTCGTTTCTGTTCGCCCATAGACTTGATTTTTGCGCATCGTGATGTCGCCAAAGGGACGAGGCGAAACATAAGAGGCTTCGATAATGTCTTTTTGGTTAATGATGGCAATTTCAAGAATTTCCGCACGGTCAATCATCAATGAGCGGACAATGCCGTGAAAAGTATCGAGGTTGTCGGGATAAGCCGGGCCTGATGATAAAGGCACCGCCATTTGTGTCAGGCGGTCAGTGTCGGAAATCAGGCGCAGGTTAAAGGTTTCAGCCCAAAGTTCCGTTGTTTGGTGCAACTGACTTAAGTGCGCCTTTTGGTCTTGGATACGAATAATGCGTCCGACATAGACCAAGCCCACGACCACGCAGATCAAGACGATCCAGGTCATGATGACCCCGAACATACTTTGGCGACTAAAGGTTTTATTCCCTAAAGTCTTAAAAGTATCAACGGCAAAAAGTGACGAAGGACTGGGCACGATGAATAAATAGAAAATAATTCAAAAGTTTTACCCCTGAATATTAGCTGTCATTTAAAATTAGTGCATCAATCTTTTTTGCAGGGAAAGTACGGTCAATAACCCCCGCCTGAAGGCGGAGGCTTGAAAAAGCCTTTATTGACTAGTCTCAGTGAGCTTTCTTTTGGGAAAGCGAACTACGTTGGTTTGGAATGTATAGGCACCGTGGGATGTTCATCCTAGTCCCACGCTCTGCGGTTTGTGTTTAAAAGCTCTAAGAGGTAGGAGCGGAGATGCAGACAAGAAACCCTTTCCAACATTGACGAAGGATGTCAACCGGCCTTCGGGCCGAGCAAGCGGAGCCTGCGGGTATCCGCAAAGGAGATACTTTGAAAGTATTTGTTTTGAACATGCGCGGTAAGCCCCTTATGCCGTGTTCGCCTGCAAAGGCAAGACACATGCTGAAGGCTGGCAAGGCCGTCGTCGAGCGGCGAACTCCGTTCACGATCAAGCTGACCATCGCCACGGGCGAGACGAAGCAGGACGTGACGCTTGGCGTCGATGCAGGCGCAATGCACGTTGGCATTTCCGCCACGACGGAAAAGGAGGAAGTCTTCGCGTCCGAAGTCGAACTTCGGCAGGACATCACGGGACTTTTGGCCGATCGTCTGGCTTTCCGACGTGCAAGGCGAAATCGCAAGACGCGCTATCGCGCCCCGCGCTTCAATAATCGCGTTCGATCGAAGCACAAGGGTTGGCTTGCGCCGTCCGTGGAAAACCGCATTCAGGCGCACATCTCGCGCATTGAAGCGGTTTGCCGAGTGTTGCCGATCAGCAAGATCTTGATTGAAACCGCATCCTTCGACATTCAGAAGATCAAGAATCCCGAGGTCGCAGGATCGGACTATCAGCATGGCGACCAGCTCGGATTCAGGAACGTGCGCGAGTACGTTCTTTTCCGAGACGGTCATGTTTGCCAGCGCTGTCGAGGTCGATCCAAGGATCCGATCCTCAACGTGCATCATCTTGAGAGCCGCAAGACAGGTGGTGATGCGCCCAACAACCTGATCACGCTCTGCGAGACATGCCACAAGGCTTATCACGCAGGAAAGATAAAGTTGAAGGCACGACGCGGCATGTCGTTCAGGGCTGAAGCCCTCATGGGCATCATGCGTTGGACCTTGCTTGACCGCGTTCGCAAGGCTCATCCTGAATTGCCTGTCGAAAACACCTACGGCTATCTGACGAAGCACAAGCGCATAGTCCTTGGTCTGCCCAAGACGCATTGCGCCGATGCCTTCTGTATTGCGGGAAATCTAAATGCGCTGCGACGAGGTGACTTCCTCTTCCAACGTCAGACGCGCAAGCACAACCGTCAGATTCACAAGTGTTCGATTCTCAAAGGGGGATTGCGGAAACTCAACCAAGCGCCGTTCCTTGTCAAGGGTTTCCGCCTATTTGACAAGGTAAGAATCGGCGGACATATTGGTTTTGTTTTCGGGCGACGAGTTCGAAGCATATTCAACATACGTCGCCTTGACAGAACCGTGATCGGGACAGATATCAATTGCAAAAAACTGAGTCTTCTCGAAACACGCAAAACTTTTTTAACCGAACTACGAAAGGAGTAAGCCGCGATTCCTCACCCGACTGAAGTCGGATGTTCCCTCGCGGCAATTCTATGGATCAAAAAGAATTAAAAAAATTGGTCGGTCAAGCGGCCGTGGCTTATGTCAAACCCGGTGAAATTTTGGGTGTTGGGACGGGCTCGACCGTGGACTGCTTCATTGATGCATTAAAAGAAAGCGGTATTGAAGTGCCGGCATGCGTCTCCAGTAGCATCCGTTCGACGCAAAAGTTGCAAGCGTTGGGCTACAAGGTGGTTGATCTTAATGAAGTCGATCGCATCGGCGTTTATGTGGACGGTGCTGACGAAATTGACGGCGACTTTGCGATGATCAAGGGGGGCGGCGGTGCGTTGACCCGAGAAAAGATTGTTGCAATGGTCTCTGACACCTTTGTGTGCATTGCAGACGAATCCAAGAAGGTTTCTGTTTTAGGTAAGTTCCCGTTACCGATCGAAGTGATTCCGATGGCTACGCGTGCGGTTTGCGCCATCATCAAATCCATGGGCGGTGAACCCGTTGTTCGTGAATTTATTACCGACAATGGCAACCGCATCATCGATGTGCACAATTGGCAAATGGCTGACGCCAAGGCTTGGGAAGAAAAGTTAAACCAAATCACGGGCGTCGTGACGGTGGGGCTTTTTGCTAAGCGTGGCGCAGATGTGCTTTTGTTGGGTACGTCTGAAGGCGTTAAGACCTTTAAGCCTTAATTTTTAAGGGTCTAAGAAACGCAAAAGCCGCACGAATTGTGCGGCTTTTGAAACCTGAGTGATTTTAGGGTTTCGGCGGCGTGTAATTAGGCACGTCATCGACGCCGTCACCGAAAAGGTATTTTTGCATTTGGTCGAGCAAGTGCTTGCGGGCGCTGGCATCGGCCAAATTAAGTTGGTATTCGTTGACCATCATGGTTTGCAAACGAATCCAATCTTCCCAAGCTTCCTTGGAAACGCTTTCATAGACCTTTTTGCCCAAAGGACCGGGCAAGGGAGCGTAAGCGAGCCCTTCGGCTTCTTTACCAAGTTTGACGCAGTGAACCATGCGAGTCATGATGAAAATCTCCGAATCAACAAAATAATGGCTCAATTGTACGAAACTTCGTCGGGAATGTGTTTTTCTCTTTGTGACTTTATTTAAATAGATGGGTAATCCATGGCTAATACGTTAAGAGATCAATTGGCGTTTTTGCGAGATGAGCAGATGGCTCAGGCCCGTGCTCGTGCAGAAAAAGAAGAAGCAGAAAAAGCGCGTCGCCGTCAAGAGCGAGAAGCGGCGGCTCAAAAGTCCAAAGCGCAAGGCAAAAAAGAGAAAAAAAAGCCAGTTGTTTCTCCTACTCAAACACTTAAAGCCGATTTGCAGTTAGCGCCCGGGCTTCCCGTTTCTGAGCGTGGGGAAGAAGTCATTGAAGCCATTAAAAACAATCGCGTTGTGATTGTTTGCGGTGAAACGGGGTCGGGGAAAACCACCCAATTGCCGAAAATCTGTTTGTTAGCCGGGCGTGGCAAAAAAGGCATGATTGCTCACACGCAACCGCGCCGTATTGCTGCCTCGTCCATCGCTAAGCGTTTAGCCGAAGAAACGAAAACAGAATTGGGAGACTTCGTAGGCTACAAGGTTCGCTTTACCGATAAGACACAATTCACGGCCAAAATTAAATTGATGACCGATGGGATTTTGTTGGCTGAAACGCAAAATGATCCGCTATTGAAAGCATACGACACGATCATCATTGACGAAGCGCACGAACGCAGTATTAATATCGACTTTTTGTTGGGTTACTTAAAGGGTTTGTTGAAGAAACGCTCCGATTTAAAGGTGATTGTGACGTCTGCCACGATCGATAGTGAGCGTTTTGCAGCGCACTTTGCCGATGAAAAGGGGCAACCTGCACCGGTTCTCAATATTTCAGGGCGAACGTATCCGGTGGAAGTCCGCTACAACCCCATTGAAGAAGCCGATGAAACCGATGATAAAAGCTTAATGCTTGCCATTAACGATGCTTGTGATGAGTTAAGCCGTGAGGGTCAAGGCGATATTTTGGTGTTTTTGCCGGGCGAACGTGAAATTCGTGAAGCCGCTGACTTTTTGCGTCGAATGCAACCGCCCACCACGCAGATTTTGATGCTCTTTGCGCGTTTATCGGCCGATGAACAAGAACGTGTTTTCAGAACGTCGGGTTTGCGCCGAATTGTGTTGGCAACCAACGTCGCAGAAACGTCCATCACGGTGCCTGGCATTCATTATGTGGTTGATGCAGGGTTGGCGCGCGTGAAGCGCTACTCCTATCGCAATAAGGTGGATCAACTTTTAATTGAACCCGTGAGCCAAGCTTCTGCTAACCAACGCTCAGGGCGTTGCGGTCGTATTGCCAACGGGGTTTGTATACGTCTTTATAGCCAAGAAGAGTTTGATCGCCGCCCGGCCTTTACGGATCCTGAAATCATGCGTACCAATTTGGCCTCGGTCATTTTGCGCATGAAGTCTTTGCATTTGGGCGATATTCGAGACTTTAACTTTGTTCAAGCGCCGCCCGCTCGCGCCATTGCTGACGGTGTGTCGCTTTTGAAAGAACTCAATGCTTTGGACGATCATGAACGCTTAACGCGAATCGGTCACGCCTTATCAAAGCTTCCCGTGGACCCCAAAGTAGCTCGCATGCTTTTGGCGGCCAATGACCATCAAGCGTTAGCTGAAGTGCTCATTATTGCGTCGGCTTTGTCGGTGCAGGATCCGCGTGAGCGCCCGATGGAAAGCCAAGAAGCGGCGGACGCTTCTCACAAAGCCATGGCCGATGATAAGAGCGATTTTTTAACCTTTGTGAAGCTTTGGCGTTACGTGGAAGCGGCCACCGCTAAAAAAGAAAGTAATCGCAAGTTAACGGAAGAATTTAAGCGCAAGTTCTTGAGCCCCCGTCGCCTTCGTGAATGGAAAGATGTCTATAAGCAATTAAAAGAAATGACGAGTGAATTGGGTTGGCGCTTAAATACGGTTGATGCCACCTATGAGCAAATTCACGTCTCTCTTTTAACGGGGCTCTTGGGCAACATCGGTTATAAGCAACCTGAAGACAATCCCAAAGCACCGCCCTTTATTGGGGCTCGCTCCATTAAATTTCATATTTGGCCTGGCTCGCCTCGTGTGAAAAAATGCGGTCGTTGGATTATGGCTGCCGAACTCGTGGAAACGTCCCGACTTTTTGCGCGCACGGTTGCTGATATTGATCCGAAGTGGATTGAAAAGGTCGGTCGCCATTTAATTAAAAAGAGCTACACGGAACCGCATTGGGAGAAGAATCAAGCCAGCGTCATGGCGCTTGAACGTGGAACGCTTTATGGGCTGACGATTTATGCGCAACGCCGAACGCACTTTGCCGATAAAGATCCGGTGCTTGCCCGTGAACTCTTTATTCGTGAAGCACTGGTGGCCGGGGACTTTGACTGCCAAGCCAGTTTCTTTAAGCATAACCAAAACTTGATTCGAGAAATTCGAAATCTTGAACACAAGTCGCGTCGCTTGGACGTATTGGTTGATGATGTCTTGATTGAACAGTTCTACGATAAGTTAATTCCAGCCGATGTCGTTGATGGCGTGACTTTTGAGCAATGGCGAAAGGCGGCAGAAAAGAGTCAACCGAAACTTTTGTATTTAAGCAAAGACGAACTCATGCGCCATGAAGCTTCAGGGATTACCACGCAATACTTCCCGAAAGTGATGACGATGAAGGGCGTTGAGATGGGGTTGACCTATCACTTTGAGCCGGGAAGTCCGAGAGACGGTGTGACGTTGGCCGTTCCTCTTTATGCGCTTAACATGGTCGATGAAGTGGCCGTTGAATGGTTGGTGCCCGGCATGCTTAAAGAGAAGGTTCAGCTTCTCGTGAAGAGTTTGCCGCAAAAATTCCGTCGCCATTGTGTGCCGTTACCAGAATACGCGAAAAATTTTGCTCTTCGTCACGAAGATACGTTTGGTACGAGTGGGCTTCGTGAAGCCATCATTGACGATATGCGAGAGCAATTCCAAGTGGCACCCAATGTGGTGGACTTTAAGCTTGAGATGCTTCCGCCTCACTTGACGATGAACTTTAAAGTATTGGATGAGTACGGTCGTCAAATTGCCATGGGTCGCAACCTTCCTAATTTGCGTAGTGAATTGGGGCAAGAAGCGCAGAAGTCATTCCAAGCGGTGGCAGCAAAAGAAGTGGAAGTCTCTTGCGATTGGGACGATGAAATTACTTCATGGAGCTTTGGTGAGTTGCCTGACATCATGGAGATTAAACGCAAAAACCAATCGTTAATCGGGCATCCCGCCTTGGTTGATCACGGTACGTACTGCACATTGGAAGTGTTTGACGATCCCGATCAGGCCAAAAAGAGTCACGAGCGAGGCTTAATGCGACTCTTTAAGTTGAGTTTGCGAGAACAGATTCGATTTATTGAAAAGAGTCTTAAAGCGTTGCAAAAGATTCAAATGCAAGCGGCGATGGTGCCTGCGTTAGCAAAAGCCTTTGATAGTTTTGAAGCGATGCAAGAAGCCATCATTGATGCAACGCTTCAACAAACGGCGCTGCAAGACCCATGGCCCAATGATGAGCGAGCCTTTGAAGCGCGTCGCAATGACGTGAAGGGGAAGTTAAACCTCATCGCGCAAGAAATCAGTCGTTTGTTGACAGAAATCGCGGAGTTGGCGGTTCAGGTTCCGCGCAAGTTAAAGACCTGTCCGGATAAACGCGTGGTTGAAGACATTCAATCGCAAATGACGGGACTTTTCTTTAAAGACTTTTTGTTAACCGTGGGTTATGAGCACTTGGTGCATTACCCGCGTTATCTGAGAGCGATTTTATTGCGATTGGAAAAGTGGCAAGACGAGCAAACTAAGGACGCTGAAAAGATGCGTGATGTGACGCGCTTTGTCACGCTCTATGAGCGAGAAATCGCCCGTCGCAAAGGAGTGGCTGATGAGCGTCTGACTCAATTTAGATGGATGATTGAAGAGTTGCGTGTCTCGTTATTTGCTCAAAAATTAAGAACACCGATGCCCGTGAGCGTTAAACGTTTGGATAAGGTGTGGAACTCAAATCTCTATTAAAATGCGAGATTAACGTAAAATGAAAAGTATTCTCCTCGGAAGGTTAATTTTTATGACTGATATGCCAATTCGTCCCGCCTTTTGGAACGTTCCGTTATGGGCTGAAATCGGTGTTTATATTTTCGGTCTCTCGGCACTTTTCATCTGTCTTTGGGGTGTTTATAAGTCGGTGAAACTTTGGAAGGCCGGTCAACCCGATGATCTCCCTATCGATCATAAGCGTCGTTGGGGCGGTCTTTGGCGTGATGCATTTATGCATCGTCGATTGTTAAAAACGCCGTCCGGTGTGATTCACTTTTGCATCTTCTGGGGTTTTGTCTTTTTATTTTTTGGCACAGCAACGGCTACGCTTGACTGGGACATCGGTCACTATGTCTTTGGTGAACAGTTCTTGAAGGGTTGGGTGTACCTCGCTTATAAACTCATTTTGGATATCGCCGGTGTTGTTGCCATTTTGGGGATTTTGGCAGCAACCGTTCGTCGCTTTGTCATTCAAAAAGCAACGCTTGAGCGCAGTTGGCGTTTTGCAGCCATTTTATTTTCGTTATTTGTCATCATCGTCACGGGTTACGTGGTTGAAGGTTTACGTTTAGCCGTTCAACAACCCGCATGGGCGAGTTTTTCTCCTGTGGGTAGCCTTTTTGCGCAAGGTTTGACGCAACTCTTTACGCAAGAACAATTGCAAAGCGCTCACTTGATTGCTTGGTTATTGCACGGTGGTATGGCCTTGATCTTTGTGGCTTTGATTCCCTTAACCTACTTCTCACATATGTACAAAGCCTCAACCAATATCTATTGGCGAAAGTTGGCTCCTAAGGGCGAATTAAAGAAGATTGAAAACATCGAAGAACAAGAAACGTTCGGTATTTCTCAATTTAACCAATTCACGTGGAAACAACGTTTGGATTTTGATGCGTGTACAGAATGCGGTCGCTGCTCGGAAGTGTGCCCCGCATTGAAGTCAGGCGCCGTATTAGATCCCAAGAAAGTGGTGCTGAAATTAAAGAATCAGTTGCATCATCCGGACGAAGAAAAAGCCTTGGTGGGCGACATTATTACGAAGGATGAACTCTGGAGCTGCACGACTTGTGGTGCGTGCTTACAAGAGTGTCCGGCACGTTTGGATTTGCCCTCTGCCATTATCGATATGCGTCGCCATTTGGCCCTTGAACAAGGCGACTTTCCGGCGGGGCTTCAAGTTGCGCTTGAAAATACGCAAAGCGTGGGCAACCCATGGGGGATGGATCCGGCTGATCGCCTGGCTTGGGGTAAAGATTTGGATCTTCCGATTGCCAAGCCCGGTGTTAAAGTCGATGTGCTTTATTGGGTAGGGTGCTCGGCTTCTTATGACCGTCGTGCTCAAAAGATTGCTCGCGCAATGGTGAAGATTTTGCGTGCTGCGAACGTTAACTTTGCGATCATGCAAGAAGAGCGTTGCCACGGCGATTTTGCTCGCCGAGTCGGGGAAGAATACACGTTCCAATTGGCGGTTCAAGAAAATATTGAAAACCTTCGTCAATACAGCTTCAAACGCATTGTGGCGCATTGCCCGCACTGCTTTAACACGTTGAAGAATGAATATCCTCAATTTGAGGGTGGTCAGTTTGAAGTGATGAGTCACACGCATTTGATTTATGAGTTGATGTCGGCCGGTCGCATTAAACCTAAATTGAACCACCCTGAAAAGTTGGTGATTCATGATCCTTGCTACATGGCTCGCTACAACAATAGCGTGGGTACGCCTCGTAAGATTTTGGATGAAATCGCTGGTGTCTCTCGCGTTGAAAACCTTCGCCGCGGTAAACAAGCCATGTGCTGTGGCGCCGGTGGCGGTCAAATGTGGATGGAAGGTCAAAACCGCATTAACGTTATTCGATTAAAGCAATTGCGTGAGTCAGCGCCTACGGTTGCTGTGAGTTGCCCTCATTGCTTGACGATGTTCGAGACGGCCATGAGTGGTGATAAGGTACTCGAAGGCATGGAAATCATTGAGTTGGCAGAAATCGTGGCTCGCGGTCTTGATGACACTACTGTGGAAAACAGTAAAGCCAAAAGTGAAAAATAAGATTTCTTCCTTGCCGAAAAGAATAAAAGCTGTGTGGGCCGGAATGGTCCAGAGAGGGTAAAGAGTTCCTCGCAGGCGACACAGTTCAGCGACAGTGCCTTCGCGAAAGGGTTGAATCATACCGATTCAGTCAGGTCCCATGAAGCCTCTGAATTTATTCAGAGGTAAGTTCACAGAGGAAACTCCAACAATCCTTCAGAACCGAGTACTGATTTAACAGATTGGTTAAAACTTGATTACAAGTAGAAATTACGTAAATTTAAAGGGAGTTGTTAATTAGGTACAACAGCTCCCTTTTTTATTCTTACGATTTGTTTAGTTTATTCTGCAGATGTAGATTCCTTCCGCCGGAAACTTCCCTTCACCATCTCAAACTTAAAGAAACGGCACTCCAACGGCCCATTAAAAATCACAATCTTACGAGATTCCGACAAACGCATCTGTTGGGGTAACTTACGATCGCTCGTTAACATCCAAGCCGTCCAACCGGAAAAGTTACGTTTTAAGTTGTCTGCTACGTTTTTCATCATACTGCCGACGCTTGCACTCTTAGGATTGGATTGTTCACCATAAGGCGGATTGGAGATAATCGTGCCTTCTTCAGCAATGGGCGTTGCCTCACGAGCGTCACAACGGGTAAACGTCAAACGACCGTCTTCAAGCAATTTATCCAAACCTGCGCGTTGAGCATTACTCATGGCCTTCCCCACCACGATAGAAGAGATGTCGCTTGCGGCAATCTTCACTGGTGCGTGCATGTTAATTTCGGCACGCGCATCTTCCTTCATTTCTTCCCAAAGATCCATGTCGAAAATTTGGAGATTTTCAAAAGCAAAGGAACGATTTAAGCCTGGTGCCATGTGGCAAGCAATTTGCGCAGCTTCAATAGCAATCGTGCCCGAACCGCAGAAGATGTCCATCAAGGGGGATTGTTGATCCCATTGAGAAAGTGCCAAAAGGCCCGCAGCCAAATTTTCTTTCAAAGGTGCTTCGCCCTTTTCAATACGCCAACCGCGCTTAAAGAGGGGTTCACCGGACAAATTCAAATAAAACGTGCAATAGCGATCCGTAATAAACGCATGAATGCGCACGTCAGGGTTCGTCTTTTCAATGCTCGGACGCATACCGCAACCTTCGCGGAAGCGGTCACAAATGCCGTCTTTGATGCGAAGCGTGGTGAAGTCAAGGCTTTCCAAGGGAGAATTCTTAGCCGTCACATCCACACGGATTTTGGCATCGGCTTCAAAGAACTTTTCCCACGGCAACAAATGGGCCATGTCATAAATGTCATGACTGTCGTAGTATTGACGTGAGGCAATCTTCATCAAAATGCGGCTTGCAAAGCGGCTGTGCAAACACACCGACATTGCCAAAGCCAAGGGGCCTTCAAATAAAACGCCACCCGGATTTTCTTTGGTGTTTTGAGCACCTAAGCCTTGGAGTTCTTGAGCCAAAATCGGTTCAAGCGTTCGAGGACAGACGGCAAAAAAGTGATAGTTAGCCATTTAAATTTTTCTTCCTAGTACTAGCTGTGGGCAAGGAAAATGCAAAGGCTTTTCAACTCAGACCACACATCATTTCGTGTTTTGACAGTAAGACCTTTAGCAAGGCGGTCAATGTCGGCGCATCGACCAAGACAGCTTGCTAAGGCGTTTAAATTCATGCGAAGGTTCACGCGCTGCAAGTGTTGCTTCATTGCAGGCGCACAGAAAACGTTTGCGCCCTCTTTAACAGCAATCACATCTCGGATAAAAGTTGAGATGCGCATGATGATTAGGGGCAGTGCTTCACCTTCGGCTTGCATGCCGGCGACCGTGCGACTTACGCGCGCCACGTCACCCAATGCCATCGCTTCAATTAAATCCTCAAGACTGTAGCGAGAAACATTCATCACACAGTCTTCAACGTCTTTAAGTGACAATTCGCCTTCGGGGTGCAGAAGCGAGAGCTTCATCAACTCTTGCTTGGCAGCCATTAAGTTACCTTCGGTTTGCTCGGCAAAAAAGCGAAGAGCATCGGCTTGCATCGTTTGGTTTTGACGATGCAAACGCTCTTCAATCCAGTGCGAGTATTGAGCTCGGGTAATGGGTTGACAGTTAATTACTTGACCGACACTCGCCAACTCTTTAAACCAAGAGGCTTTTTGCGTTTTGTAGTCCACCTGCGAGAGATGAACAATCGTCACCGTTGTATCAACGGTAGGGGCGGCTTCAACAAATTGCGAAAGAATTTTTGCACCCTTAGTGCCGGGGCCCGAGGATAAAAAGCGCAAAATGATGACCTTTTTGTCATCAAAAAGCGAGACGCTTAAAAGCGCATCCAACAGTTCTGACCAGTCAGAAGTGGCCGATAAGGCAAGCGTTTGACGATCGGTATAGCCCAAGTCTTTAGCCGTTTGACGCAAAGCATCCATCGCTTCCATTGCCAGAAGCGGTTCTTCGTCAACGATGACCCAAACGGGGGGCAGAAACCCCTTTTCTTTGGCTTGGGCGAGTTGGTGCGCTAATTGGTCGCTTTTAATAGGCATGAATGTTGGGCTTTAAGGCCGACAAGCGGTTCAATAATTGCGTGATCAAATCTTGTTGAATTTCGTTATACAGGAGGTTTTCTTCCGTATCGCGAGACAAGTAATCTTCTTCGTTGTAAGACATTTGACGAGAGGCGGCAAACGTGGTCGGAACCATGTATTCGTCCCCATCTGGGCTAGCCACACGGAACGTCAATGACAACGTCAATTCGTATTCACGGGCTTCCCCCTTGGAGTTTAAAGCCAAGACTTCACGATCGCGCTTGGAACTCACTAAATCCAAAACGGCTTGTGCTTCTTCAGCCGTATCAACCAACGTGATATTGGTGCCGGCTTTTAACATACGACGAATGTCGGCTGCCATACGGTTATTGATGGGCATGTTCACAAACATCGTATCAAACGGAAGCGTCACTCGACCGCGCAAATGAAAACCGCAACCGGTGGTCGCAGCTGCAGATAAAGCAAGCGCAGACAATAAAAAGGAACGACGACCCAGTGTCATAGTGTTGTTTCTCGAGAAGTTTTGTAATAGAAGGATTATACGGGTTTAAGTGGCTTAGAACGAAAAAATCCCGAAGTCATCAGGCGATGATCTTCGGGACTTTCGTCATTGTGCGAAACGAATTAGTTCGCAACGATGTTCACGAGCTTCTTGGGCACAATGATGATCTTACGAACGGTCTTGCCTTCCGTGAACTTCATCACGTTTTCGTTTGCCAAGGCAGCGGCTTCAATCGTTGCCTTATCGGCGCAAGCTGCGACCGTTACTTGACCACGAAGTTTACCGTTGACTTGAACGACAAGCGTCATTTCGT
The DNA here is from genome assembly GCA_905206345.1 of uncultured Sutterella sp. Classification (GTDB taxonomy): domain Bacteria; phylum Pseudomonadota; class Gammaproteobacteria; order Burkholderiales; family Burkholderiaceae_F; genus Aphodousia. Next base: position 14,527 of record CAJLGW010000022.1, read on the forward strand.
CAGCAACCAATGCGTTTTGGTCAACTTCAGGCCAAGCCGTATCCAAAATCGTACCTAACTCAGCTTCGTAGCCCAAGTCAATCCACAATTGCGTCGTGATGTGCGGAGCAATCGGGTAAAGGACGCGAATCAAAATAGAGAGGCATTCCTTCATGACGGCCTTGCTTTCAGCAGACTCGTCCCACTTGACCGTTTCAAGTGTATTGAGCATCTTCATCGTGGCTGACACAACGGTGTTGTATTGCATACGATCGATGTCGCTCGTGGCTTGCTTTAAGGCTTGATGCATTTCCATGCGGCAGGCCTTGAGTTCTGCGGTCAATTGAGCGGGCATTGCACCGGCAGACTTAATGGCAGCTTCGTGATTAAAGCCAAAGTTCCAGAGGCGACGCAAGAAACGGAACGTCCCTTCGGCACCGGAATTGCTCCAAGCTGCGGATTGATCTGGGGGACCTGCGAACATCACAAAACTGCGAGCTGTATCGGCACCGTACTTATTGATAATGTCCTTAGGTTCAACGACGTTGTTCTTTGACTTACTCATCTTTTCAACGCCGCCCATCGTGACAGGCAAGCCGTCTTCCTTGGCAACGGCCTTAATCGGACGGGCCTTTTCGTCGTAAGAAATTTCAACCTCATCCGGGTAGTACCAACGCTTCTTGCCATCGGGCAATTGGCGATAGTAGCACTCTGCCGTCAACATCCCTTGCGTAAAGAGGCGCTTAAACGGTTCGTCAAACTTCACAAGACCCAAGTCACGCATGACCTTCGTCCAGAAGCGAGCGTAGAGTAAGTGCATCACGGCGTGTTCAATACCGCCGATGTATTGGTCAACCGGAGCCCAGTAGTCGTTGCGTTCATCGACCATGGCCGTGTCGCAATCGGGCGAGCAATAACGCATGAAGTACCAAGAGGAGTCCACGAAGGTGTCCATCGTATCGGTTTCACGCTTAGCATCTGCGCCACAAACCGGGCACTTGCAGTTTAAGAATTCTTCACACTTATTTAAGGGGTTACCAGAACCATCGGGTACGAGGTTTGTGGGCAACACGACCGGAAGATCTTTTTCCGGAACGGGAACCGGACCGCAGTGCGGGCAGTTGATGATCGGAATCGGCGTACCCCAGTAGCGTTGGCGGCTGATGCCCCAGTCACGGATACGGAATTGGGTCTTCTTTTCGCCCAAATTCTTAGCAGCCAATGCATCGGCAATCTTTTCAATGCCGTCATGAACGGTCAAGCCGTCAAATTCACCGGAGTTGACCAAGCGAGAGCTATCGCTCTTATCAGCATACCAATCTTCCCAAGCGTCCGTGGAGTAGGTCTTGCCTTCCATACCGATGACTTGACGGATTTCAATACCGTACTTCTTCGCAAAAGCAAAGTCACGTTCGTCATGAGCCGGCACACCCATCACGGCACCTTCACCGTAGCTCATCAAGACGTAGTTACCGATCCAAACCGGAACGTCAGCACCCGTGATCGGATGGCGAACACAGAAGCCGGTCGGCACACCTTCTTTTTCCTTCGTGGCCAAATCGGCTTCGCTCACACCGCCCTTGGCGCATTCTTCAATAAAGGCCGTGAGCTTTTCATTACCTTCGGCCAAACGCTTAGCCAACGGGTGTTCGGCAGCGATAGCAACAAAGGTCACACCCAATAACGTATCGGCACGGGTCGTAAAGACGCGAAGTTCTTTTTCTTCACCGTCAATCGTGTAGGGGAAGGACAAACGCACACCGGTGGACTTACCAATCCAGTGCGATTGCATGCTACGAACTTGATCAGGCCAGCCCGTCAATTGGTCAAGGTCATTTAAGAGTTCGTCAGCGTATTGCGTGATACCCAAGTAGTAACCCGGAATTTCGCGCTTTTCAACGATGGCACCAGAGCGCCAGCCACGGCCATCGACGACTTGTTCGTTAGCCAACACCGTCATGTCAACCGGGTCCCAGTTCACGATTTGGGTCTTACGGTAGCAGACACCCTTTTCGAGCATCTTCAAGAAAATCCATTGGTTCCAACGGTAGTATTCCGGCGTGCACGTAGCGATTTCGCGAGACCAGTCAAATGCCAAACCCAAAGGCTTCATTTGGTTTTTCATTTCGGCAATGTTGTTGAAAGTCCAAGCGGCCGGTGCAATGCCGTGGTTAATAGCGGCATTTTCAGCCGGCAAACCGAAAGCGTCCCAACCCATCGGCGTCATGACGTTGTAGCCCTTCATGCGAAGGTAGCGGTACATCACGTCATTTAAGGTGTAATTACGAACGTGGCCCATGTGAAGCTTACCGCTCGGGTAGGGCAACATGGACAAAACATAGAACTTCGGTTTTTCTTTGCCTTGGGCGTCTACGGCATGCTCTGTTGCATGGTAAACGTCACCTTCTTGCCAGGCCTTTTGAACATCGACTTCAACGGTCTGCGGAGAATACGTGTCACGCATAAAGTAATCCCATCTTTGTTTATTAAATGGTTAATAGAAAAATAATTTATCAGTATAGCGGTTTTAGCGACGCTAGAAATAATGATTTCTATGGATTTGCGCCTATATTTGGCAAGGATGCAACGCACTCCGAGGCTAATTTGAAATTTTTTGAAGAAAATATTTGACAAGTCATGAAAAACTCTATAATATTCCAAGTCTTCGTTGATCGCGGGGTGGAGCAGTCTGGTAGCTCGTCGGGCTCATAACCCGAAGGTCGTAGGTTCAAATCCTGCCCCCGCAACCAATTTCCTTGAGAATCGCCTTTCGGCGATTTTTTCGTTTCTGCGCCTCAATTTTGTATCAATTCTCCAAGTAAATCTCGATACGCTCTTTGCCTTTGCCAGTATTGACGCGTTTTAAATGAAGTTTTCCAATTTCTCCCGTGCGCCTTAGGTGAGTGCCTCCGCAAGAGACTTTTGCAAAACCGTCGATTTCCCAAAAACGTCGCTCGTTTGTTTCGTCGCTAAAGTCACTGATAATGGGTAAGTCAGCAGCAATTAAGTCATTAGCTTCGTTTTCTAAAAGGGAAAACGCCTTGGAAATGTTTTCTCCCCACACAAAATCAATGCGAGACTTATCTTCGGCAATGTGCGCGCCAATTTTTTCAATACCGGTTAAATGTTTGTAGGCCAATTCCAAAATGATTTCTGCGGCAAAGTGCAAACGCATGAGTTTGTAGCGTCGCGTCCAGTTAATTTGAACTTTTACCTCGTCACCTGCTTTAAGGCTTGGGTTGCCATCAAGAGCGTAGACAATGTCTTTGTCTTGCACTTGTGCCTCTAACACTCGAAAGCCCCCAATCGTACCAGCATCGCTTTCTTGTCCGCCCGAGAAGGCAAAAAAGATCGTTTCTTTCAGCGTCACTTTGTTGGCATTAACAGAAGCAATGTGCGTAGTGAGTTCTGTTTGGTAAGGATCTTTCCAAAAAAGTTTTTCCATGGTTCAAATGATTCAAAAACTGAAGGATGTGTTGGCATTATTGTTTTTGGCAATCGGGGATGGACAAAAAGTTCGATTGATTAAAAATTGTAGAGAAGTCTCAGTAAGGAGATACAACAATGGCAGAAAAAATTTTGCGTGACACGTATGCCCGTCCCATCGGCTCCATTCAAGTCGACTCCCGAGGTGTGCAAACGTTGCGTGACGTTAGAGGACGCGTCAAAGGGATTTACGATCCGCAACGCGATGTGACGATGGAACCCAACGTTCGCATCTATGGGTGGGGCAATTTGCTCATGATGCTGTTAAACGATTAACGCTTTTTGTTGTCATCTCAGGTAAAAAAGTCGCAGGCGGTGTCTAGCGACTTTTTTTCTTTGCTAGTGCGAAATGCTAAAGACATTTGTTCCCGAGTAGCTGATAATTAGAAAAAAGCCAATCTGTCAGGAAATGAGTAATGTTAGAAACACCACTTTACCGTTATTGCCCGATGTGCGGTCAAGAGCTTGTAACGAAACGCCCTCAAGCAGATAATCGCTTGCGTCAGATGTGTGAGCATTGCGGTTTTATTCGTTACGTCAACCCCTTACCCATTGTGGGAACCGTGCCGATTTTGGATGCGAAAGTGTTGTTGTGCCGTCGGGCCATTGAGCCGAGAAAGGGCTTTTGGACGTTGCCTGCGGGTTTCATGGAAGGCTATGAAACGCTAAAAGAAGGGGCCGCCCGCGAAACATTGGAAGAAACGGGTGAAGAAGTTAAAGTGGGTGATCTATTGACCATCATTGATGTGCCCGATGCCAATCAGGTGCATTTTTTCTTTAGAGCAGAACTTCAAGACATCAATGGAGTGCCGGGTGAAGAAACGCTGGAGCAACGACTTTTCTCTGAAGAGGAAATCCCTTGGGATATGTTGAGTTTTACAACCGTCAAGACGACGCTGCGTCATTATTTTGACGATTTTCACGCAGGAAAATTTGAACTTCATACGTACAAACTCTCAAAGTGAGCAAGGCTTTGATAAAATACTCAAGTTAAGGTCAACTCTGACCTATTTACTGATTAAAGAAAAAAGAGACGAAAAATCATGTCTATGCTCTACTCTATCGCTCGTCGTTGCTTATTCGCAATGGATCCTGAAACGGCTCACCATGTCATCATGGCTAATCTTGATTGGGCTGTGAATCTTGGTGTCACCAAACTCGTCACCCGCGATCCGGTGGAAGATCCCATTGAAGTGATGGGCTTGCGTTTCCCCAACGTGGTGGGCTTGGCAGCCGGTATGGACAAGAACGGCGAACGCGTCAGCGCTTTCGGTGGTTTGGGTTTCGGTCACGTTGAAATCGGTACGATTACGCCTAAGGCTCAACCGGGTAATCCGAAGCCGCGTCTTTTCCGTGTGATCCCTGCCGAAGGTGTGATTAATCGCATGGGCTTTAATAACCACGGTGTGGATGAAGTGTTGGGCGTTCACTTAAAGAGCGCAGCGGCATTCCGTAATCGTGGCGGTATCCTCGGTATCAACATCGGCAAGAATGCCGTGACGCCGATTGAAAACGCTGTTGATGACTACTTGATCAGCATGCGCAAGATTTATAACCACACGGACTACATCGCTATCAACATTTCTTCCCCGAACACGAAGAATTTGCGTAGCTTGCAAGCCGATGAAGAATTGGAAAAGCTCTTGAAGGCCATCACCGATGAACGCAAGCGCTTGATCGATGAAAACGACGGCAAGCGTGTGCCGATCGCTCTTAAGGTTGCTCCGGATTTGGAAAACGATGACATCCTCCGTATTTCTGACCAATTGGTCAATTACGGTATTGATGGCATCATCGCCACGAACACGACGATTGCTCGCGACTCCATCCAAGGTTTGCCCAACTGCAACGAAACGGGTGGCTTATCTGGCAAACCCTTGCGTGAACGCTCTACCGAAGTGGTGGATTTGTTGTATCGTCACTTGCAAGAAACGATGCCGATCATTGCAAGCGGCGGTGTGATGACCGGTGCCGATGCGGTTGAAAAGATGCAAGCCGGCGCTAAGTTGGTGCAATTGTTCACGGGCTTTATCTACTACGGTCCGGTTTTAGTGCCTGATTGTGTGGACGCTGTTGCCCAATGGCGTAAAACGCAAACGGGTTCTGTGAAGTCTTTGCGCCCGTAATCGCAAAACACTTCAATTAAGCAAAGAGGCGCTCCTTCGTGGGCGCCTTTTACTTATATTGCGTAGTCGTAACAACTTTTTCGCACGAACTTCCCCTAATTGCACTACACTGAAAACATATGTAGAACATTTTTAGGGGATGTCTATGCGTAAACTCATTATCGGAGTGACATCGGTTGCCGTTGTTGCCGTGGGTGGCATCTGGGCAGCTGCTGTGTACTTTTTAGACAGTAAAACGATTGCTCAGCAATTAAAGGTGGAGACGGCCAAACGTCTTAATCGAGAGTTGGTGTTTAACGGCCAACTTCAAACCAAGTTTTTCCCGAAGGTGCAGATTGTATTGCCTCCCACAACGCTGTCTTACGAAGGAAAGACCGAACCTCAATTTACGCTCACGGGAGCGAGCATTGGTGTCGCCCTTCTTCCCTTAATTAAGGGGGATATTCAATTTGATGCGGTCAGCATTGAAGGTTTAAAGGGCGTTGTGAACGCCAAACGCTTTACGCAAAAAGTTGATCAAAAGAAGTCCCAACCGGAAGAACCCAAAGAAGCTGCGCCCAAAGACGGTTCTTCATTTGTGAAGAATTTGAAAGTGGCAAGCGTCTCGATTCGTGACTGCGCATTAACGGTTTATGGTCTGCAGGATCAAATGGTGTATGCCGTCAGTCAATTGAATCTTGAAACGGGAGAAATTGGCTTAGAAGGAACGACACCTGTGAAGTTCAGTACGAACTTTGCTGAAAAAACGCAAGGTTTGACCGGTAACTTGACGCTTCAAACGACGGCCAAATATAACCTCAATACGCTGGATGTCACGTTAAGTGATATGAAGACCACCGTGCGTTTTAACCAAGATAAGACGGAAAACGAAATTGGTTTACAAGCCACGAAAGTGGCGTACTTAAAGCGTGACGTTGCTATCGATAAGTTAAGCCTCTTGGCGAACATGGGCAATGCCATGAATGTGGTCGTCTCGGCTGATCAATTTAAGACCGAGAATATGAACACATGGCATATGGCCAAGGTCAACGCTCAAGTTAAGCAAGGTGATGCACTTGCGGCAAACATCACAGGGAACTTTACGGGTTCAGTGAAGGCGATGAGTGCAGCAAGCAACGATATCGCGGGCACGGTTGATACAGCGATCAACGGCATTAAAACGCAAATTCCGTTGGCCGGTAAATTAAGTGCCTCTGTTTCTGAAGAGAAAGCCTCTGTGGCATTGCATGGGAAGTTTGACGGTAAAACGTGGACGGCCAACGCCAACGTTAAGAGCTTTAGGAAGCCTAATATCACGGGCAATGTTGATCTCGTGTCGCTGACGGTGGATAAGTGGTTGCCGAAGGAAACAACGAAGACGGCGGCTCTGAATTTTGCTCCTATCTCTGAAGCTTTAGCCGATTCCGTTGAGCGCTTAACCGCTCTTTATTTGGCCAATGCCAATATCGGTATAAAAGTGGGCGAAGTACGATATAAGCAACTTCCGGTGACAGGCGTTGCTACAACAGTTCGTCTACAAGACAGCGTTTTAAGCCTTAACAATATGAAGGCTTCGCTATGTGATGGTACGATTAACGCCAATATGGTGTTAGATGCCGGTCAAAACTGGTCGCTCACGCAAAGTGCCAACCGTATTAATGTGCAACGCTTGTTAAAGGGTTTGGAATTACCGGATCAATTAGCGGGTACGGTGCAAATGAATACGAAGTTAAGCGGTACGGGTTTGGATGAAACGGCTATAAAGAAGACCGCCAACGGTACGCTTAATGTCAAAGTCAATAACGCAGTGCTCAAGGGATTCTCTTTGGAAAAGGTGGCGAAGGCCGTGCGTGATAAGAAGGTCACGGGTCTCATTATGACGCCTGAAGATCAAACGCAGTTTAGTGCAATGAACGCCACAGTAGTCGTAAACAATGGCAGATTGTCGGTTAAGAACTTGACGGGGCAAAGCGCCATTGCTGCCGTCAACGGTGCAGTCGATATCGGGTTATTGGATAGCTCAATGATGGGTAAAGTCTCGGCAGTGCTTGCCACGAGCGTCGAAGGACGTCGCGTGACAGTACCAATTGCGATTGGTGGAACAGTATCGGCTCCCGCTTATGGCATTGACCTTGCTTCTGCTATTAAGGACAACTTAACGGCTGAAGTAAAAGAAAAGGGTCGTGCAAAACTCGAAGAAGGCATCGGTAAGCTACTTAATCGCCTTAATCGTTGATTAATCATTAACCGTAAACCCAAAAGCGGAATTCGAAAGAGTTCCGCTTTTAATATTTAAGAGTGATGCAGTGAGCGGTTGACAAGAATAGTCAAAAATTTTTTCTTTTAAATTCAATGAGGAAGATAAAAAACGTAGGCGTTTTTTGGAAAATGCATTTGACAGAGGAAAAATTCTTCTTAAAATACGCATTCCTGTCTTCGCGAAGACGCCTGAAATCAGGCCCATTGATGAAGATAGGGTCAAAAGTTAAATGAAAATAATTTTTCAATAACTCTTGACAAAACGAGATCG
>CAJLGW010000023.1 GCA_905206345.1 uncultured Sutterella sp.
GCAGTACCGTTAGACGATAAAATCAACAGAATTACGAATTTTTAGAAATCCCCTCTAAATTGTTCGAATTAAAAGGCCATTTTCGCGACGCAACTCAATCTTTCCATTCTCAAGTTCAACAGCAATGTCTTTTCCCGAAAATTTGGCATTAACGGCATTGCGTTGACAAACACTGCGAATTAATAAACCATTGATTCTTCGCAATTCGACTTTACCGTCGGTAAGCGTTACAACAACCATTGACTCGTCGTCATTTAGATCGGCGGAAACGGCGTTTCTCTGAGCAATCGTACGAACAAGAAGTCCGTTATCTTTACGAAGTTCCACCTTGCCGTTAACAACTTTCAAAATCATAATGGCCTCCACTGAAATATTTAGCCTTGCCATACAGTCTACGCTCTAGGAATCGATAGAGTGAAGTATTACAACCCCTAATACGCAGTAGTGACTATCAAGCTTTGCTTTGAGCACTGGGAAGCAATGACTTAAATTGCTTGAAAACAGCATCCGATAAATGAGGGCTCATCAAATTTTCTCTGAATCCAATTCTTCGGCCAATGGCAATCTTGTCATGAATGGTCAGGTGCCTTCGTTTCCAGTGGAGATCGGCGTAAGTAATGTCTGCACGGCGTATTGTCACGGATGGAAAATGAGCTTGAACTAATAAAAGGAAATGCTCTAAAAGTTTTTCTTCTGAGATAAATTCTGATAAGAAAATATCTTCTCCTCTTAGCGCCACCGGTATCCCTGCGACAAGTGCCATTTCTTCAATTAGGCTCATGTGCTCAGCGTTACTTCGGGCTCCGATCATCGCAAAAATTTTACGTTCTTCTAGAAATTCTTTAGGTTCAATCGTGGAAAAAGAAAGAATGAATTTCAGCCATCGGTGATAGCGAGAATAGAGACGGGTACGTTTCACAAGAGTTTTATAAAGGCAGATACGCTCAAATTCGTTGTGAATCCATCGTAGCGTCACGGATGAACCGCCATCAAATAACCCAGCAAGTTTTTTAGCTTTAACGGTAACAATGACCGCTGTTAAATATAAAGAAGTTTCATTGATGATTTTTTCATGAGAGGAGGGATTGTCTAATAATTCACGAGCTACTTTAAGGGCTTCAAGTTCGCAAGGCGCAAGATCATCAACCATTTCCAGATTATTCATTAATGCAATGAGCATCCATATTTCATGCTCTGAAGCAGCTGTGTCTAATAGGAGACTTACCGCATCAAGCGTCTGAGACAGACGGCAAATATTTTCTGAACCCTCTATAGGTATTTGAGAAATGAATTGCAATGTTTTTGGGGATAAGGTCATTCGATATTGATTTCCAAGCATAAATAACTCCTTTATGCCGAAAATCGTATGTCATCAAACTTCAGTTCTTGATGTGAAGGGGAGATTGCAAAATCTTAAACATATCCAGCAATAAATGATGTTGCTGGTGTTAACTTAAGTTGATAAGGAAGAGAAAAATGTTTGATCACGAAAAAGCTAGCAAGGCTTTTGAATTAGCCAATTTTGCGCATAAAGGACAAAGTCGCAAGGACATTAAAGCGCCTACATCAGTCACTCAATTGCGGTTGCTTCGAAGGTGTTGGAGTGGGGTGGCGATGAAAATCAGTTCATGGCGGCGCTCTTACACAATGTAATTGAAAAGTGCGGCGTTATATGGATGAAACAAATTAAAGAGAACTGTGGTCATCACCTTTCCTCCTAAAGAAGACTTTGGCTTGGAGTTGATAAAATATAAATCCAAGCCATTGTTTTTTCTAGACTTAGATTGGGTATTGAAGATGCACAAAGAAGAATCTTTGGGATGGCGGCAAACGATAAAGAGTAATCCAGATAAAAACTGACCCCATAGGTCTTCCCATAGGGTCAGTCAATTGATATATGACTGAGACTAAATCTTCGTTTTTTCAACCTTCCGAATGTCAGCGATCTCTTCCCAAGTCTTGATCCATCCATCAAGTAAAAGACTATCTTCAATATCCACTTCAAGACGATAACCGTCTTCCAGTTCTTCTATCTTTTGCGTTCGATTAAAGGGCGCTTCCGACAAATTCAAAGCCGTCTGGGGATTCGTAAACTCCAAAACCAAGTGAACCATAGTGCGTTCATCTCCAACATAGTTAAAGTGGATGGAATTCGCATACTTTCGGACATCAAAGTCAGGAATGACTTGTGCGTTATCTACCAATACCTTTACGTCCTTAATTCGGTGAAGAGCCAGGTGGCGAATGTTGTCATAACCGTCAAATTGGCAAACTAGATAGAGGCGCACGCCTTGCTGCACGAGTCCGAGAGGACTGACTGTTGCTGTCTTCGTTTCACGCTTCATATTGCTATAGGTTAATTCGAGCTTTTTGTTCTCGAATAAACCATTGGAGATCGCATCAAAGAGACGAGGCTTAATCGGAGGAGGAATTTGAGGCAAAGTGTTATTGACGACGGCGACCTTCTTTAACCAGGCTTTTTCTTTATGGGCCTTGGCTGCACTCTTTAAGGCGCTGTTAGCGGATTCAAACATCGTATCAAAGGCTTTAGTCAGGTGACTCGGAAGTTGATAGCGCAACTGCTCTTGAGCCATATGAATCAAAAGACTTTCTTGCGGAGAAGGGTCGGTGAGTAAGAGCGGCGTTTCTTCCGTTGATATACGATAGCTGTAGGGCTTTGAGTTTCGATTGCAGTCAATCGGTACGATCCCGGAATCAACAAGGGCCTTAAGGTAACGTTGAAGCGTCAGAATGGGAAGGTCGATACCGATATTTGCAAGAGCTTGTTGAATGTCTCTCGCATCCACAGAACTGTGGCGCGGGATCTTTCGAAGTACTTCTAAATAGATAAGGGCTTGATTAAGTGAGGTCGCATCACGAGACATTTGAATCTCCTTAAAAATTCACTTGCGTCAATTATTGATATTATATGCCAACCCAGCCTTGATGCGTCAAAAAATGATAGATGTTTGAATGGCTATAATGATCAGTTAATGTGATCGGATAGAAGGGCAGGAAAATGAGAAAAACAGCAGGTGAAATCGCCCAAAAGCTTGTCGAGGATAAATTGCGAGATTTGCCTTCCGGCTACGATGTTTTAACGGGAATTGATATCACAGCTAGAAACGACTCTGAGCTCAATGTCGCTGTTGTTACGCCTTCTGGCATGCTGATCACATTGGAAATTAAAGCCGGAAGTCTTGAAGCCAATTCAGCAGGGAGAATTAATCGTCACTATGCAAGTGGCAATAAGGATGTCACTCATCAACTCAACAACCAAAAGGGGATTGTACGAAGTCGTCTGTAGGGGTTTAAACCTCGTCCTAATCACGAACACTTTCTAGTTTTGCCTGAGGGTGAACTGATTGGTCAAGCCATTGGGATTAATAAAAGTCAGGTTATTGATTCAAAACGATTTTCTGATATTGTCTCAATCCTAATTGATACTCATGAAGCCTCACGCCACCAAGGGCACTTTGCTGACCGTCGTAAACTCATTGATTTTTTAAAGAATCAGTACCAAATCAAACAAAGTCTGGTTTCGATTTCAGAAACCCTGGATTTAAGAAGCAGAGAAAATGCTGCAGGACTTGCTACATGGGTGCCTCGCATTTCATCGACAAGCCCCATTGTGATTGTCGAAGCCCCAGCTGGTGCCGGCAAAACTCAACTTGCTGTTACGCTACTACAAAAGGCCGTTGATGAGGGAAAGAGAGCCTGGTACATCAACTATAACCGCAACATCGTTGAGAGGATGCAAGCCATTTCTTGCGCACATAAGGTGAGTTTCATTGGAACGTGGCATGAGTTGGCTTGTGAGAAAACACACCAAGAAATTGAAGGTCATGAAAACCTGTCGGTTGTATTTATTCAGCTCTCGAAAGATTTGATTGAAATTTTGAATGAAGGTCGCAATTCAATTGACTACATCATTATTGACGATGCGCAAGACCTGAAATTTGAGTGGTTGGAAGCTTTAACGAACGCATTAAGTGACACAGGAACGTTCTACGTTCTGACTGATCCTGAAGTAAGAATTTATGAAAGCGAGCCGTTGCCGGAATTTACCGACTACGTAAAACTGACGTCAAATGAATCTGCGCGTGTCCCGCAGTCTTTTTTAAATTGGATTAATAAGTACGAACTTACGCGTTCTCAAATGACGACCTCGAGTCCGTACGATGCACCTGAGCCGCAATTATTTATCTATACGGGTAAAAGTGAACTCTTTCGACAAACCAAGAATGCCATCGAGCAAGCGCTTAAAGAAGGCTTTACGGAAGATCAGATTGCTATTTTGACTTACACGGGCAGAAACTCTTCAGAAATTATGAAGTCAACGACGTTAGGCAAGTATCTATTAAAGCTTCACACAGGTTTTAATCAATATAAACAGAGTACTTTTAGCGATGGCACGCTCTACACCGATACGATTCATCGCTTTAAGGGCCTTCAAGCACCGTGTGTGATTTTGACGGAAGTGGACTTTGAAGAGTTAAACGAAGAGGATAAGTCGCTACTTTACTTAGGCCTGACACGTGCTTCAATGAATCTAAAGATTGTTCTGTCGCAACGTGCGAACCTTTCGCTAGCAAAAGTTGGGAGTTAACTCACTTTCGTTGCGTCTTAAATTGACGCAATGAGTGAAATACTAACAGTGTCCAATAAGGAGACTGTGAAGCCACGACTTATTAATACCATTACGTCGTACTTCTTTAAAAAACAGCGAGACCTTTATTTCGTTCGGTTCACTCAAGTTGATCGAAGTGGCTTCATGGGAATGCCTAAAAATTGCGTACCAAGTCAAATTCCCGGTCGTAAAGAGCTTTTGACTTGGTTAAAAGAAAACTTGCCACATGTTGAAGTGGGTCCCATCTATACGTTTACTTCCGAAAGTGGTTTTATCGTTGCTCCCTATGACGGCAGTCTTTACGTTGATTTTTCAGAAGAAGATGCTCAAAAGTATGCTGACGTTTGGGAGAACCCAGACACGTCATGCAAGGACCCGCGCTGGCAATGTTATTTCTACCCTCTTGAACAATATAAAGAGAAGTACGGCGGACGTACCCCTGACCCTAAAGAGTTTTACGATGAATTTTAACTGTTGTTCTGATTTGGTATTCATAACCCTTTCCTTTTGATCAATTGGAACGAGTTCATCAATCATTTTGAAAGGGCTGTTTGATTTTGCAGAGGATGGAATGGTAGAGCTTAAAAGCAAACAAACTGAGCTTAGTACGAAAGAGGGGAATGGCAGAACAGAGTCTGAGGACCAAAGGACTAACGATTCTGTTCAAGAAGTCTCCCTTCAAGAGGAGATTGAAGCTATTTTTGAAGAGTTTGACGATCTGTTTAAGGAGCTAGCCGATCGATGAAGTTCGTAACTTTAAAGGAGATCGTGGTGTTTCATCGTGAGATTCTTAAGCGCTACGGAGGTTGTCCTGGGCATGAAGAGACGACTCGATTAGAAAGTATCTTAGGACGCGTTCAGAGTCATATTGAGTATGGGCAGATTACCGATATTTTGGAAATTGCCTCGCTTTATTGCGTGTCTCTGGCTCGAGGGCATGCTTTCACAGATGCCAATAAGCGTACGGCTGTCGGCGTGCTGATTCTTTTTCTGAAAAGGAATGGGGTGAATGTCGCTCATGAGTCAGACCTCGCAGACACGGTTGTTAATGTTGCCTCGGGTAAATTATCTCAAGCCAAGCTAAGTGACTATTTAAAAACGATTGTAATTTAGGACACAGCCAGGCTTAAGAAATGGAACTCTGAGGGGAACCATCATCTCACTGGGAATCCTGCTTGAAACGATTCTTGTACATCTCGAACATTTCTTGACTGACACAACAAAAGACAATTGTCATTTCGATATCCGAATGATTACAGCACCATTGGAGAACATTTTTGACTGCAATATTGGTAGCCTCTTCTTTGGGATAACGATAAACACCGGTTGAAATTCCAGGGAACGCGACAGAAGCACAGTCATTTTCCAACGCTAAATCCAAAGCATTCTTATAACAGTTGGCCAATTGAAGTGGTTCTTCAGGTTCACCCCAGTAACGAGGTCCTGCGACATGAATGACCCATTTAGACTTTAAATCAAACCCAGGAGTGATTCGAGCTTCACCAAACTCAATTGGGCCTAAACCTACACAGGCTTCTTTAAGATTCTTGCCAGCGGCTCGATGAATTGCTCCGTCAACACCGCCACCGCCCATTAATGAGCGATGAGCGGAATTCACAATTGCGTCAGCCATTATTTTTGTTATGTCAGCTTTAACGACGGCAATGGTTTGACGAGCTCCTAGAAGGGGAATGAGGAATCCCCCTTCATGATGAGAACCATCAAGTAATGCTTCTAGACAGTAAGGCGTCTCATCATTAGTAAATGTAATATTGCTGCTCATGGTCGTACTCCATTAGAAACCAATCGAGCGATGATGGGAGTTTCCCAACTTCACTTCGCATTCTTTTTCCAAGCGTTGAAGTAAAACTTCCGGTGTCTCAATTCGGCAGAATCGTGATTGATTCGCTACTGTTGCAAAGTCACCGGGGGCCAAATAGGCCATCTTTCGAACCTGATTCTTTAAATTATCAGAGATCGTTTTATCTGGGCACAATTTTTCGCAATAGTTCACAAAGAGCTTTTCTGCCTTATTAGCCTTTAAGTAGTCGAACTTCACCTTGATATCAAAGCGACGCAAACAGGCTTCATCCATTTGATCCAAGTTATTGGTCGTGGCTACAAAAATGCCATCGAAGTGTTCAATTTGCGTAAGCATTTCATTGACTTGCGTGACTTCCCAACTGTGATGTGCGCCTGAACGCTTTTGCAGGAAACTGTCTGCTTCATCCAATACCAAAATGGCATCGTTGCGTTTGGCTTCAGCAAAGGCAGCTGCAATGCGCTTTTCAGAGTTCCCTACGTAGCAGTCCAACAAATCACTGCAACGCTTAACTAAGACAGGACGATTTAAGCATTTGCCCAAGTGTTGTGCCCAAGCCGTTTTACCGGTACCCGGAACACCGTAAAGACAAAGGCGGGCAGCTTCGGCTTCTCTAATTCCGTCAACCATTTCAAATAAGTCAGCATCGGCAGTGCTCAAAGACGGATCATATAGTTCTGCTGTAATCGAGACTTTATTTTGAACAAACGCCGGTTTATTCATCATGGAAAGCGTTGAGTTTAGGTGTTCAACAAATACTTTTTCCATGTCCGAACCTTGTTTTGCACTGACTTCCTTCGCAAAATTTGCGGATTGTTCAATGACTGCAGGTGCAATATCTGTACGTTCTGAAAGACTTTTAACTAGTTTTTCAGAGAGTTTGTTGCAGGTCTTTTCATTAATAATGTTTACACGGATTTGCTGAGGAGGAACCTCAACTTCTAAACACATTGCAAAGCGACGTAAATACGCTGGGTCCATTTGATCAATGGAATTGGTAATCCAAATGACTGGACATTCGTTCGTTTCTAAGAGTTTATTAATAAACCCCTTATTAGGGTTGCTTTGCTGAAAGTTAAAGATGTCAAAGTTTTGGAAGATATCCTGAGCTTCATCAACGAGCATGACACTATTTTTTTTCTTCTTTAACATTGCCAAACACCGCATGAGACTGACTCGACGATCGTTAGTCATCTGTTCAGAGCGCTCAACAACCGGAGACTCAAAAAGATTCGCTCCAACATGAGAAGCAATAGCTTTGCTTAATTCCGTTTTACCCGTACCGGGAGAGCCGTAAAGAAGAATATTGATTCCCTTTTTCTCTTCATCTAATGCAGAAGCGAGAAATGTTGCGGCTTGAGACAACTTCGGATTTAAATATTCGAAATTATCAAGCGTTAACTTGCTACTGTGACTTTCTGTCAGGGTCAACCCCAAAAGAGAATTGATTTCTTCGTTTTCACTCAGAAAACCATTACAGAAGTCATACTCAAAATCAAAGAAGTCTTCTAAATCATCGTTGTCGGTTTTAAAGCCGTCAAAGAAGTTGTACTTCAACAACGTACTATTGCGCTGAAAAGCGTTCTTAAAATCTTCCATGCTACAGTCACTGACAGAGCATAAAAATTGAGCAACATAGATGTCATTTTGAACTTTGCGATTCGTACGCAAAAGCGGTAACTTCAAAAGTTCCAAAATGCTTTGGTTTCGACCATAAACGTTTATGACGGCAGCAACGACCAAAATTAACTGCTCAGCTTTGGTCAATTGAATCGTACTTTCTAATAGCTTTAAGTTATTAACAAAGCGCGGAGGTACTACAGGTGGGCGTTTAATGAACTCATCGTAGAGACCTAATAAGATTTCGTGGAATTCTTTTTGCTCGGTACTCACGATGCCGTGTTCACAGGACTTGATTTCTTCTGGAATTAAATCATTAATTACAGGAAAATTTAACAATTTCCCAATATCAAAACGCGAATGATGGAGACGGAGGTCATCGAAGGTTTTGTCGACGTACATCCAAGTGCCTTCAAAAAGTAAGGCAGAAACCAATAAAAACTGATACAAGCGATTCATGCTTTCGTCGTATTGGTGCGACGATTCAGACAAATTACACTGAAACATTTTTGTCCTCTTATTTGTTTTTCGTTCAGTGTTTACTTTAATGGAGCATACGTCAGTTATTGACGTAAGTAAGTCAGTGAATTCGATGAAATTTCCTGATTTGCTCGAACTCATCAAATAAAGTCAGCTAAAATTCCATAAACACCCGATACAGAAGGCGAGAACAATGGAACGCAAACGCCAAACAGCCCTAAACGGCGCTCTTTTATACCTACGCATTTTGGATAAACTCTCCGTTCACTCCAAAATGACGGCCGATGGAATCTTGCAAGCCTTGCTTGCCGATGGCCTTGCCGTTGAATTGCGCACCGTGCAACGTGCTCTTAAAGCCATTGTTGAATCAGACTTTTTACCCGTAGAGTGTGATAGTAGCTCAACGCCTTACGGCTATCGCTTAAAGAAAAGCACCAATAGTTTGCACCTTGGTAGTCTTTCGCCCCATGAAGCATTGTTGCTCCGATTGGCGCAAGATCAAATGCGCTACCAATTGCCAACACGCTTGATGAAGTCCATGAACGGTCTTTTTACCGATGCGCTCTATCACATTCAAACTCATCCGGGCGAGCCAGAAGCTCAATGGCGCAACAAGGTGCGTGTGGTGCCGACCTCTCAAACGTTTTTACCAGCCAGCATTCACAATTCGGTTTTTGAGTCCATCTCTGAAGCGCTCTATGAGCAACGCATGATTGAGGTGAAGTACTATAACCAAGAGCGTCAGAATAAGACTGCGCATGTTATGCCAGTAGCATTGGTTCAACAAGGCGTGCGTCTTTATTTAGTCTGTCAGTTCGAAGGTTACGATAACTACCGACACTTAGCCTTGCACCGAATTGAGTCTGTCAAATTGCTTTTCGATACGTTCATTTATCCGAAAGACTTCAATTTAACGCGATACATTGAAGACGGATCCTTCGGATTTAGAACAGGACGCAAGGTGCGAGTAACGTTGACCCTTGATCAGTCTCTTGGTGACTACTTTACCGAAACGCCCATTTCCAAGGATCAAATCCTTACTTGGAACGATGATCGTACAGAAGCGGTCGTTGTGGCTACGATGCCTGAAACCGAAATGATTCACTGGTTTATTGAAGGGCAGGGGAAGCCCTTCATTATTAAATCCCATATTGAAGTCATTGAAGGTGAAGACAATTAGTTGTTAGGGCAGCAAAAAAGGCCAAATATCAAAGTCGTCATCGTCTTCTTTTTCGGTTGAGCCATTCTTTTTCCGGGTGGCTTTGTCTTTTGATGATGCCGATAGACCCAATTCCTTTTCAAGAAAGCGCTTCACAATCAATTGCGAGAGCGCATTGATTTTCTTTTGTTGCTTTTCAGTGATGCCTTTGGGCTGTTGGCGAAGCATTTTTAAAAGAAACTCGTAGTCTTTTTTGGGGTCATCATCGTTATATTTGTTTGGCTCAAACGCCCTGTTATTGAACATGTTGACAATCATGTTTTTTGAGAAAAACTTCATATCAACATCGTCTTTTTTATTGGCACGCTCTTTCAAATGCTCGTAAAGCTTTAAGAAGGATTCCTGCAGTTTGACTTCGGTCGTTAAATCATCAACCCCAAACTTTTCAATGCACTTACTTCCAATCGGAAAAAGAACATTGCTGGTCTTTATGTTCGTGATTTCATGCAGGTATTTAAGCCCCACATGACCGCAGACACAAATGGATGCGCAGCTATTGTCGATGTCACCTCCCGTAAGCACCCACTCCGTTACCGCTTCTTCCCAAATTCCTGAAGCTGAGTTAGCAATCACAACTGCCGCTAATTGATCAAACGTTCCTGACATAATTTTCTTTTCCTTATGAACCGTAATGAAGTCTCAACCACTCCCAAGCCTCATCGACATTAAAGAGTTTGCGGGCTTGATCGAGTTCTTTTAATGAATCGGGTAAATAGAGATCAAACTTCTCTTCACTGGTGCCACCGTTAAACCCCACGAGTTCAACGTCCTTGGGGCATCCATTTGCATAATTTTTTGAAAAAGTCTTTGCACACTGGGCAATAGAGCTGTTTCTGACCGAAATCACACCATAAAAATGAGCAGCGGGTACATCTTCTTGCCTTAAAAGTGCGACTAAGGTTCTCGTTCCTTTATCACTTAACCACGGGAAAATGAGCGTTTCATGACCGCTTTCAATCATGTGCTTAGAGGTCAGATGAAAATGACGATAAAGTGCACGAGCTTCTTTAAAGAAATCCAAGGCACGGGAATTACAGAAAACGGGGAGATCATCACTTTCATATAGTCGCTTCATTTCTTCTCTTACTCGGCGATGAACGTTAAAGCCTTCGCCCGAGACCACGAGAACTGAGCCCCGCTTTGTAGGCGTCATTTCAACTTCATGCTTTTGGTGGTTAATGGAAACAATTGCCCAGGCTTTGCCTGCCATAATGATTTCCATGCCTTGAGTTAAACCGCCTGCCGTATCAATGGGAAATGTGCCGATCACTTTACCGAGTCCCTTAAAGACGTATTCTTGAGGCGTTGGAAAGGCAGCATAGAATTGATAATGTCCCACCACTTTTTCACCCACGTCACCAATCGTTACTGAAGTCTTTGAAAGTTTCGTCAAAAGACCGACTTTCACCATTTGTTTGATGAGTTCGGAAAACATTTGAGGCGTTACTTTCTGAAAGGCGCCCTTATGGCACAAGACGCGGTAAAGGTCGATGGGTTCAGCGCATCCGTAGTGCACGATCGTGGAGAGTGTTTGCTGAATAAGCGTTGAGAAGTGATAAAGGCTGTCATCCATGGGTTCAGCCCACTTTTGAAGCATTAAGTTAATAACCGCAACGGACTGAAAAATCCCCAATCGGAACTGATCTTGAAGGGTCAAACGCTGTTGATTGGGTTCAATTAAAAATAATCGGCACAGGGCTGCCGAGCCACGACGACCGGAGCGACCAAGTCGTTGACGAAAACTTGCCACCGAACTCGGAGCATTAATCTGTATGACAGAGTCAACGTGACCGATGTCGATCCCCATTTCAAGTGTTGATGTACAGACGGCGGTCGTTGGCAGTTGTCCCTCTTGGAGTCGTCTTTCCAAACTTTCTCGAATGGATTTGGCTAACCGTCCGTGGTGAGCAAAGTATTCATTGTCAATTTCTCGGATCTGGCAACAACGACGAAGCGCATTGGCAATTTCTTCGGTTTTAGAGCGACTGTTGCTGAAAATCAGGTTAGATTGACCGTGGGTGCACCGATAGAGGTCAGAGAAAACCACCGGCACATCGTCTTCTGACGGACGACTCTCAATCGAAAGATCCGGCGCAATGTCAGAGTAAGCACGAAGCTGCAACTGCAGAGATGACTTCACTGCGGTTGAATTCACAATAACGCCGGGGAAATCGCCTTCGGGACGCAGGAATGAATGCACGGACTCCAAGTCTCCCAGTGTGGCAGAAAGTGCAATGCGAGGAACCTTTCGATCAAGCATAAAGTCCAATCGATGCAACAAAGACTGTAATTGACAGCCTCGCTCAGTCCCGACAAAGGAGTGAAACTCATCGATGATGACGTAACGAACGTTTTTAAATCCTTTTTGGCACCAGCTCACCGGTTTCATGAGCATGGATTCCAAAGATTCCGGCGTAATGAGCACAATGCCTTCAGGGGAACGGGCGCAATCCATTTTTCCACTTTGACTCGCATCGCCGTGCCAAGGGGTAATTTTTAAGTTCGTGATTTCGGACAACGTTGCAAGACGTCTGGCCTGGTCATTAATCAGAGCCTTTAGGGGACTGACATAAAGAATGCCGACACTGTTATGCGGAGGCACTTGTAAAATTTTTGAGATTGCGGGCAAAAAGGCAGCTTCTGTTTTACCCGCTGCCGTTGCGGCCGAGATCACCACGTCTTGATTGGCTTTCAGGATGGGCTCTGCAGCCATTTCTTGCACTTCGCGTAACTGCGTCCATTGCTGATTCCAAATCCAACGTTGCACCAAAGGATGAAAACGTTCAAAAGCAGAGGATTGACTCATTTAAAACTCCAACGTACTCATCATTTCGAGGTCGTCATCAAACTTTTCAGTCTCGGACTTTTTATCAATAGTAGGTTCTTCGACTTTCGAAGAAGTGCTAAATGACTCACTTGCGTTTGCCTCTGGTACGTTTGGAATTGATGGTGTTGCCTTTTCTGAAGGAATTCCCGAGAGACGTTCTTCTTCAATCTTGAGGCTAGGTAACAAGGTCTTCCAATCCAAAGAAGGGTTTTGTTCCAGGACACTCAGGAAGTCAATAAACGCTTTAATCGTGGTTCGAGGCGTTCTGAAATAGGCTTCGCCCACATTTTTAAAGCAATGCGTTAAGAAGGCAGAAAGCGCTTCATCAGGGACTAAGTAGCGACTTTCATCACCCGAAGCAAACACTCGGCGAAGGTTATGCAAAAGCACCAAGAGCTCTTCCGGGGACAAATTGACCAAATGCAAAACGGGGGTTGTGTAATCCGTCACACCGGCTGTCTTAGCAAAACGATTGTCTGCCAAGCGCGATTGAAGTGCTTGATAGCTATAAAGGCCCTTCGTGGGGTGAGTCAGGAATTCGGGAGTTCCGCCCATCACAAATCCCATGGAGTCAGACATCCCTTGAAGACAGTCATTGAGCATACGAAGGATTTGCTCGTAATTATTTGTGCGAGACTGCTTTTGGTGAAGTTTGAACAAATTCACCATTTCATCCAAACAGATTAAAAGTCCGTTGTAACCAGCCTGTTTCACAAAAAGGCTCAATAACTTCAAACGGTCATAGACATTGCTGTCATCCACAATGCTTCTGACGCCTAAAGCATCTCTTGCTTCCTTTTTGGTCGCAAATTCGCCTCGCAGCCAACGAAGGGCATTTTGTTTCAGGACTTCATTGTCATTATCAAAACCAATCCAATAGGCTTCAATCACTTGTGCAAAATCGTATCCGCCCACAAGTTCCGACAAGTGAGCCAACCGCTCGCTAATCACGGCGCTTACTTCGCAATTTTGACTTTTGGCCTCTTCTCGAGCCAATGTGATAAAGCGCTCGACGATGCTGGCAAGTGCCTGACCGTCAGGCTTTGCTCTTGTTGCGCAGTTTCGAGTGAGTTCCGCGTAGAGGTTTCTTGCATGACCGCTGGTGGAATAAAGCCGCCTGTCGGGAGAGAGGTCAGCGTGAAGCGTCACCAAGCCTTTCTTTAAGGCAATCGCTCGAACCAATTGCAGGAAAAAGCTCTTTCCGGAACCGTATTCACCGATGACCAATCGAAAAGCAGCACCGCCATCCATAATGCGGTCAATATCGGTAATTAGAGCTTCAACCTCTTTTACTCGACCGACTTGAATGTACTGTAGACCATTTTTTGGCGTCACCCCGGCGCGCAAGGACTGCAAAATCGCATCACGGTCTTTGGAGCGAATCATCATTTTCTTTTCTTCTGACATAACACTGCCTTTAAATACTTTTTTTTAAGTTTATGAATGACCACGTCAATTTCTGACGTGAGTTTTAAAGTGGGCTTATCGGGTTTCTAAAATCTGAAAAAGTGCCTCACCCATTTCTATGTCGACGGTCACAACACCGTCATCCTCTGAGACAATCGGGTAATCGGCCTCGAGCAATTCAAAACCCAAGTCATTCATTCGTTCGAGTGCCTCGTAGGGCATAAAATCCAACGCTTTGCATTGCTCCTCAAAGTCCTCAAACTTCCAAGTCTCTTGGGTGAGCAGTGTCTTAAAGAGAGTCTTTATCGGGTCGTTGCTCGTCATTGATTCGGACTTGGTTTCAATCGCAGGGGATTCGTCTGTAAAGATCATTCCTAAAATGCTTTGAGCGACATGGGTCTCCTGGAGTTTTTGCTCAAATACCGTAGCGTCAATGATGGACTTAACGAAAAGTTCCGGTTGACTTTCTGAGGAGTTGGAAGGCGAATCACTTTGACTCTCGTCTGATAAATCGCCATCGGGTTGAGCCGGAATCGTAAAGTCGGAAGTTTCTCCTAAGCCCGTATCATGAAAGGCGATGTGAGTGGGTTCAGGCGTAATCCAATTAAAATCCTTGATATCCAATTGCCATTTTTTGATAACCTGGGCCAAAAACTTCATATTTTTGACGCTTGCAACCCCTTCAAGTCGAATGCAATCGAACCAGAACCTCAATATCGTTGTCCTCAGGTCGGGATCTTCAATCGTTCGCTTAGGTATCGTTCCAGAGAAATCGACGATGAGTTTCCACTTCATAAAAAGAACGAGGTAGTTCTTCTGTTTCTGTGTCAATACGATGTCTGATTGACAATATCGTTCGAAAAGATCAAACAAAGCCTCTTTCAAAAGACCGGCATTTTTAATAAATCGCGCGGCGACATGAAGGACGTCGCACCATAGGCGTATCGTTTCATCTTCAATCAATACGGAGTGCACGAGACAAAACCGAAGTTGAGGATGAAGGGCCGTGCCGGTGAGCTTTCGATGGGGGATCGGCGTAAAGCCCAAGCGATTGAGAAAAGCATTAAGTTCATTTTCTTTAATACCGGTCGGATTAAGAGGACGCAGAACCTTTTCTAATTCGGCAAATGAAAAAAATCGGTTAGGGTCCTTAGCTAATAACTCGAACAGAGAACGAAATGCGTCAGTGATGCGACGGTCTTGAAAGAACGTCTCATCCTCTTCATTCATTAGCCGCTGAAAGTCTTCTTGAGATAGCGTTTGTCTTTTTTTGATGCGTTGAGCTTCCAGAGCTCTTCGACAAGCTGAAAAGTAAAGCGAGGCGGCATCATCCAGTATGGGTTCAGATCGATAGGATAGTGGATCAGTAAGTCCCATGTGCGAGTGATAACAGTCAATCATGCCGGGATTGGCGGGTTTAAATTCAAAACTCAACGTCGTCGTATTAGGTTCAACCGTACGGACTTTTAATGACAACTCTTTGAAATTATTAATAAACCTATCATAAACAGATGGTTCTCTGTTACGGTATTGAGAGAAGTTTTTATCTTCAGATAAGATGCGACCATACCAATAGGAAAGCTCGGAGCCAAGCGGCTCGCCCTTTTTAATGGCTTCAGAAATCAAAAATTTCGGAAGGAGATTAAATTTGATATCCCCTCGAGCTAAGCCAATCGTGAGGAGTTGGTCTCGACTCAAAGGTGCAAGTTGCGGGTAGAGAATCGCAGCTCGCTGTAAACATTCCAGTGCGCAAGCTGCAAAGTGTTGAATGTGACCGAAGCGAAGATAAAGGTTAAAAACTTCCTCTAATAACACCTTTCTTTCAGCGTTCGGGACATTTTGATCCCAATACAAACGGCGCTCTAATCCAAAGTAAAAGAGCCAAACGTAGTGAAATAGAATGTCATCTGACTTTCTACCGTCGGCTAACCACTGAAGATAGGTTGCCCGATTAACGGGATTTAATCGTTGATAGGAAAGGTCATCCAACTCTTGGCAAAGCGTGTCGATGGGCGCCATTGAGTCTGGTTGCCCCACATCTAAAGCTAAGGCGATTAGGCTGGGCTCCTTTTCTCGGTGGCGGCCATAGAGGTGGGCGGTGCGGCAAGAGGGAAGAAAATCCCCAACGTAAACCATTCCTTTAATACGAAAGCCATGGATATTGACGACGTCTCCCGGTGGATACCATTGTGCATCGATTTCTGGGATTTCTGGATTTAGCATATTTGACTTCAAAGAACTAGTGAAATTGCTTGAAGTCTATTTCTGACTACGTCAGATAGTGTCGTGTTTCGTTGACTGCAACGTTCGGCTAAATAGGTGATAGTGAGATCGTAACGTCAAAAACTGACGCAGTAAAAGATAGGATAAGAACATCTAAATAGCAATCACAGGAAGGCTTTTAAGATGTCTGTCTACTTAAAATCATTCACATTTCCATCGGCTTTATTAGAAAATACAATCATGGCACAGCCATACCCAAATCGTTTCAGAATGACTTGTTACACATCGTTCTATCCCTTTGGCATTCTTGCTGACCGAGGAGAGTCAATTAATAATGGGCCTCAATTTGATTTCGCACCGATCACCATTTTTTACGGCAATAACGGTTCAGGAAAATCGACGGCCATTAACATCATTTCTGAAAAATTGGGACTCCTTCGAGAGTCCGAATTTAATAAGACTGACTTCTTTCCGGAATACTTGCAACTGTGCCGCGCGGAAACTTGGAATTGGAATTCACGTAATCGTGTGATCACAAGCGATGATATCTTCAACAATATTTTGTACTTGCGAAAAACAAACGAGGCCATTGATCGCGAGCATGCGACCATCATGAGCGAAATCATGAGAATCAAAGGCGCTCGAAACCACCCCGAAATGAATGAGGCCATAAAAGAAGAGTTTCGGTTAAAAGGTCTTGAGGACATCGAGAAACTTCGTCATTACAACGAATACACCAAAAAAAGTGCTTCACAACTGATTCGAGAAAGGGTAGCCACCAACCGCAAAACGCAAAGTAACGGGGAGAGCTCTCAAGCCTTTTTCTCGGAACGCATTAAGCGCAATGCGTTGTATATCTTGGACGAACCGGAAAATAGCTTATCGGTGCAGTCCCAAATGGTTCTTTACGACTTCTTGGTTGAGGCGACTGAAGTCTACAACTGTCAGCTCATTATTGCGACGCACTCGCCATTTTTGCTTGCTTTACCCGGAGCAAGGATCTATAACTTTGACACCTCTCCAATGAGCTGTTCGACGTGGCAAGAGCTTGAAAGTGTGAAGTCGGTCTTTAATTTCTTTAAAGAAAGAAAAGAATTATTTGAAAGAAAAGACGAGTAAAACCGACTATTCAAGTTGTTGTTTAAACAGGGAATTAATAAGGAGAAGACCATGTTGATGGGAGCCATTATTGGAGATATCGTGGGTTCACGATTTGAGTGGAACAATATTTTTACTAAGGATTTTGAATTTTTCCATCCCGACTGTTTCTTTACCGACGACACGGTCATGACCATCGCTGTTGCTCAAGCCTTAATGAAAACCAACCGTGAAAGGTATGAGCGCCTCTCTGAAGAATCTGTTCGTTGTATGCAAGAAGTCGGACGGCCGTACCCGCATTGCGGATACGGAGAGCGGTTTCATCATTGGATTTTCGCTGATGATCCTCAACCCTATGGAAGTCTGGGCAATGGGTTGCTATGCGAGTCAGCGCTTGTGGGTGGGCTGCACGAAGCTTAGAACACGCAAAAGAGTTGGCGACAAAGGTCACTGTCGTCAGTCACGATCATCCCGAAAGCATTAAGGCTGCCGTTGCTGTTTCTCAAGCTATATACCTTTTAAGTTGGGGCAAACCTAAAGATGAGGTTCTGACTTTTTTGTCTCTGTACTACGACCAAAAGCGAACGATTAAGGATTATCGAAAAGCTAAAGACAAAGAAAGCATCTCTTGCATGAATACGATGCCGCGAGCCATCGCGGCGTTCAAGGAAGGTAAAGATTTTGAAGATACGATTCGCAATGCCATCTCAATTGGAGGCGATA
This sequence comes from uncultured Sutterella sp., assembly GCA_905206345.1. Taxonomy (GTDB): domain Bacteria; phylum Pseudomonadota; class Gammaproteobacteria; order Burkholderiales; family Burkholderiaceae_F; genus Aphodousia. The sequence continues at coordinate 18,050 of CAJLGW010000023.1, forward strand.
GTGACACAATTGCCGCTATTGCGGGAAGCCTCGCAGAAGCCTGTTGGGGTGTTCCTGATGAACATCGAAAAGCAGCGAGAGTGTACTTAGAGAAACCAATCAAAAAGATTTTGGCTGAGTTTGAAAACAGTTACTCACGTACTTGCTTACACTATTATTAATCTTTGGTTTTGATATTGTCTGCTAGTTTAAAGGGGATGGCAACATATACCGTCAGGTTTTCATCGACTCAAAGACGTAAAATTTTAAGCGACAACGGTATTAGCTTGAAAGACCTAAATGATTATGTGAAATGTAAAGCGTGTTAGACGTCAGAGTACTATCCCCCTAAATTGTTTTGACGCTTGACAGTGAAGCGCAAGCTTTCATTTACACAGACGATGAATAGCTAATTGTTCGAGGCGATAAGGTAAAGATTATTAAAATCAAACGAACAAAAAATTCGAAAGGAGACTGCGATGAGTGAATATTTACCCGTTTCGGCACAATTAATCGATCAGGTGAAAGCCGAACTTGGCAAAGTCAATGAAAAGTGGCTTGATCGAAAGGTCGAAAATTATCAAAACAGCCGTTCATATTTTTATATTTATTCAACTGAATCATCTGGCTACTTGCATTTTGAGTATCTCGAAGGTTACGTAGAACTTCATTTTGAAGCTCAGTTTTTGAGGGGTTACAAGAAGTTGCGCGAATTTTTAATCAAGGAATCCAAAACGAATCCTCGGTTTTCTTGGTGTGAATGGAAAAATCATGAGAATGCTCGTTGCCGAATTGATGATGGTCAAATCATTCAAACGTCCGAGGAAGTCTGTGAAAAATTCATTGCGTTGGCCGAGTTTTTCGATCCCTTGATTGCAAAATATCTTTCAGGTTATGAATCATTTAGTCCGCCTGTCGCGCCTGAAGTATCAATCAATTACGACAAGGTTCCTGACGAATTTAAGAATTTGTGCCATTCCTTCTTCGGTTCGACTGCGGGCAACATCAGAAGCCCTATTTGGTTTTGCGGTTTGGAATGGGGTGGTGGTTATGATGTCAATACTCCCATTTTATTGGACACGTTAAAGCCTTATGGTTTTAGAGAACTTCATACTTGGACAGCAGATTCTTTTAGAAAGAGTTTTTGGGCTTCTGGTAGCCCATATTGTCATAATGTCATCAAACTGTTGGTAGGGTTGCAACAGGGGCACTATCAATCTGGTGACGATATAACAAACTTTAAGTGGCGACCTACTGAAGAATGGTTTGAAGATCTTGGAAGACGGCACATTGTTGGTCCGCATGGCTTGGCGATGGCCCTCAATATGTTCCCGATCTCTGTGCCGAACCGAAATGTTAGTACTGGGTCGTGGAACAGTTATCAGGTTCGAATGATGAATGGGAAGCAAAAAAAAATAACAGAGTGGTCGGGGTTGACTAATTTTTATGATTATTTAAATGCAGTCATCGAATTTCGTCACCCGTTGTTCACAGAAATTCGAAAGACCTATAAACCTAAATTGATCATTTGTTTCGGTAAAGACTCAAAAGACTCTTTTAGTCGATTATGGGGAGCAACCTCTAATAACTGGACTAAAGAAGTAGTTACACTAGATAAAGGTGAAATTGATTTTGAATATACAATATTGGATGATGAGACTTTATTAGTTGTCGCTCCCTTCCCTGCCAATGCGAGTGGCATTAATAGTGATGAAAAGATCGATAAGATCTGTTTTGCTATCAATCAACTGTGTAGAGAGTCTTTGGGGGAAGATTGGCTTGGTGGTTATGAGGCTAATGCACCGATCGGAGATGACCCTAAGTCTTATCCGATATTCAAATATTTTGACGAATTAAACAAATTGAAGTTTCAAATTAATGACTTTAAGGAAAGTATCAACCTCATCAATACTCATCTTGAAACGTGGGCCAAGCAGGCTGAAGATATTCAAAAGAGTAAGGAGAATTTGAAGGAGTATCTAGAGTGTGAAGCAAGGACTTCGAATCTTGACTCTTTAAATGATCAAATTGAGCAAATGAAAAAAACGGTTTGGGATCAATTAGGAACTTTAGATAAGTTGAAGAGTACAACCGAAAATCAGATCCAGGATATTGAGGCGAAACTCTGGGAGAAGTATGATCCGAATTTTTTCAAAACTTTAAAATAGTTTGAAACTCAGCTCAGAAAGGCCCGCTAAGTCGGGCTTTTCAAATGTTGCTCATTGCAGCTCCCATTTTTTCTTTCCTTAATCTTAAATGCTAAAATTTTGAGAGTGGTCGAGATTTTATGGAAGAATAGGTGCTTCCCCATTGGGAAATATCTTGTCCCAATTTTGAAAAACGCTATTCTACAAAGTTAAATTTTCCATCTAAGCTTTAATGCTCTGATTAATTAAATAAAACTGGGAATTATTTTTGTGCTTGATAGAATGGCTGGCAGTAACAAAAAGTCTTTCTCCCATGAAATATTGGATGTTCAACTCTCACGTCTTAGCCAACAAAAACTGGAAGGGTTAACCCCAATTACATAAACTAAGCAATTCAACCTATAGTAGTCATGGAAGTACTGACTTTGCTTAGTACAGAAGTAAGCGACTTTTAGGAGAATTGTTATGAAAAAGACTCTGATGGCCGTTGCTTTGGCATTCGCTATGGCAGGCTCCGCCTATGCTGCTAACTTGCCCAAAGTTGCCATTTTGGCAACGGGTGGCACGATTGCCGGTACGGCTTCTTCCAACACGCAAACGACGGGCTACAAGGCCGGTGAGTTGGCAATTCAAACGTTGATTGACGCAGTTCCTGCTATCAAGGATTACGCCGATGTAACGGGCGAACAAATCGTTAAGATCAGCTCTAACAACTTAACCGACGACGTGTTACTTCGTTTGGCCAAGCGCTGCAACGAACTCCTAAAAGATCCGAAGATTAAAGGTATTGTGATTACGCACGGCACCGACACGATGGAAGAGACGGCTTACTTCTTGAATTTAACCGTTAAGAGCAAGAAGCCTGTGATTCTCGTGGGTGCAATGCGTCCGGCAACGGCAATTTCTGCTGAAGGTCCGATGAACCTTTTAAATGCTGTTCGTTTGGCAGCCGACCCGCAAGCCGCTGACCGCGGTGTGATGATCGCCATGAACGACCAAATTAGCGCCGGTCGCGATGTGACGAAGGGCAATACGAACCACGTTAATACGTTTACGTCTCACCAATTGGGTTATTTAGGCGTGATCGCCGGCGGTAAGAACCACTTCTTCCGTAAGGTTGAAAAGCTCCACACGTATCAAACCGAGTTTGATGTCTCCAAGTTAAAGAGCTTGCCGCGCGTTGATATCGTTTACACGCACGCTAATGCTGACCGCGTTTTGGCTGACGCTGCCGTTGCTGCTGGTGCCAAGGGTATCGTTCACGCCGGTTCCGGTAACGGTTCCGTTCACGGTCAAACCGAACCCGCTTTGGCTGAAGCCGTTAAGAAGGGTGTTGCCGTGGTGCTGTCTTCCCGCACGGGTAGCGGTGTTGTGAACCCCAACATGAAGCAATACAACGATGCCGGTTTTATTGAAGCCGGTTACCTCAACCCGCAAAAGGCTCGTATCCTCTTGCAATTGGCTTTGACCAAGACCAATGATCCGGCCAAGATCAAGGAAATGTTCGCTAAGTACTAATCGAATAATCTTTGATTAGTTAAAGTGAAGCCTCATTTCTTCGGAAGTGGGGCTTTATTTCTTCCGGGTTAACCCGGAATTTATCCTGATATGCTTGCCAGGAATGATTGGCACCGGCTAAGCTGCATCTCATAGTAAAAAATTTTGG
>CAJLGW010000024.1 GCA_905206345.1 uncultured Sutterella sp.
GGCCGAAATTATTGATGCAGGGGTATTTAATAAAAATTATTTTGGACAGTAGTGGCAAAAGCACAGAAATTTTTCCTAATGTCGAGATTTGTTGCAACTCATCTCCCCCAACGCAATCTTAGAGAGTTAAAATTAAAAACCTTTGTTTTGTGGATGTGAAACCTGTCATTTATCCGGTTTCATGGGGGAGAATTTTTACTATGCCACGTCCTATATGCGCCACTGTTCATATGGGTTCATTGCGTCATAATTTAGAACGCATGCGCCATGCGGCACAAGGTCGTACGCTTTGGGCTGTTGTGAAAGCCAATGCATACGGCCACGGTTTGTTGCGTGCAGCACGGGCGTTTGCCGATGCGGACGGTTTGGCCATGATTGACTTGTGTGATGCACAAGCCGTGCGAGAAGCGGGTTGGACCAAACGTATTTTGTTGTTAGAAGGTTTTTTTGATGAAACCGATCTTCCGCTTTTAGAAGAATACGACATTGAAACATTAGTGCATAACCGTCACATGATTGAGCTTTTGAAGGCTCACGCACCTTATAAGTCCATGAAGGTTCACATTAAGCTCAATTCCGGTATGAACCGTTTAGGCTTTTTGCCCGTTGAAGAACGCATGGTTAAAGATGAGTTGATGGCCATTCCGGGCGTTGAAGTCATGGGGATTGTGACGCACTTTGCCAATGCCGAACCCAGCTACTTATCTGAAAATCCGTCTTCGGTTGCCAAGCAATTGGCTCGCATGGGACGTTTAGCTCAAGTCGAAGAAAACCTCTGTATGGCAAACTCCGCCGCTCTTTTATTTAGAAGTGAAGTCGGGGGTGAAGCCGTGCGTGCGGGTGTTGCCCTTTATGGTGCAAGTCCCGACAGCAAAATTTCCTCTAAAGAATTAGATATCCGTCCGGCCATGACGTTGTCCGCCAAGATTTTGGCCATTCAAGACGTGCCCAAGGGTGAAGCCATTGGTTATGGGTCTCGCTTTATCACCCAACGTCCTTCTCGTATAGCCGTGGTGGCTTGCGGTTACGCTGACGGCTATCCGCGTGCAACGCCTGATGGCGCGCCCACCTATGTCGAAGGCAAAATCGCTCCGATCGTGGGTGCCGTTTCCATGGATATGCTCACCATTGATGTGACCGATGTCCCGGAAGCCAAACTTGGTAGCAATGTGGAACTTTGGGGCAAAAATATTTCCATCAATGAAATTGCGACCTATTGCCACACCATCGGTTACGAATTAATGTGCGCCTTAGCTTTACGCGTGCCCGTGGTTGAGGACGAAAATTAATGGCCACGTCTAAGAAACGCAAAGTCGAATACGTTTGTTCCGAATGTGGCGGAACGACAATCAAGTGGGCGGGTAAGTGTCCGCATTGCGGTCAATGGAATACGCTCAAAGAGTTTGTCGTTGAAACGGGTGTCGCAGCGCGTTTCGGTGACGCTCGATCCCGTACCTCTATTATTAAAGCCAGCAAAGTCTTAAATCTCGATGACGTTCAAGCTGAAGAAGTACCTCGCATTGTGACGGGCTTTTCTGAGTTTGATCGTGTGATGGGCGGTGGCTTAGTGCCCGGTGCTGTTTCTTTGATTGGGGGTGATCCCGGTATCGGTAAGTCAACGCTCTTACTCCAGGTCATGCATCGTTTGGTGCACGAGGGTGTCCGTGCTTTGTACGTCAGTGGCGAAGAAAGTCCTGGTCAAATTGCTTTGCGCGCCAAGCGCTTGGGGTTGGAGCCCCAAGGCATGCGTTTGATGAGTGAAATCCAACTTGAAAACATTGAAGCGACACTTTTAGCCGAGAAGCCTCAATTTGTGGTGATTGACTCGATTCAAACGCTTTTTTCCGATCAATTGGAATCCGCCCCGGGTTCGGTGACTCAAGTTCGAGAGTGTTCTGCTCGTTTGACACGAATCGCCAAAAATGAAGGTATCACTTTAATTTTTGTGGGCCATGTAACGAAAGACGGCAATTTGGCCGGTCCCCGTGTCTTAGAACATATCGTTGATACCGTTTTGTATTTTGAAGGTGAAACGCACTCCAACTTCCGATTAATCCGTGCCTTTAAGAATCGTTTTGGTGCGGTGAACGAATTGGGTGTTTTTGCCATGACCGATCGTGGGTTGCGCGGTGTTGCCAACCCCTCGGCCATTTTCTTGTCTGAACACAAAGGCAACGTGCCCGGTTCCATCGTGATGGTGACTCAAGAGGGGACGCGTCCGCTTTTGGTGGAAGTGCAAGCCTTGGTGGATTCTACGCATTTGCCCAGCCCCAGACGTTTATCCGTGGGCTTGGATCAACAACGCCTTGCCATGCTTTTGGCCGTGTTGCACCGTCATGCGGGTTTGGCCTGCTTTGATCAAGACGTTTTTGTCAATGCCGTGGGCGGGGTTAAAATTACAGAACCTGCAGCAGACTTAGCTGTGTTGTTGGCCATTTATTCGTCCATGCGCAATCGAGCTTTACCTGAAGGCTTGGTTGTTTTTGGTGAAGTCGGTTTGTCGGGCGAAATTCGTCCCGCACCGCGAGGCCAGGAAAGATTAAAAGAAGCGGCAAAATTGGGTTTCGGTCGAGCTATTATCCCGAAAGCCAATGCCCCCAAGTCACTCATCGAAGGGTTAGAGATTGTCGCGGTGGATCGCTTAAGCGATGCATTGGATGCCGTTTCGCACTAGTTTTTTAACAAGAGGAAGTGATGATATGAAGATTACGAAGATTCTTGCCCCTAAGGCAGCACCGGCCAAGACCATTTTGGATCGTGCTGATCATATTGCTTTGACGAGCGCTCAACGTCAAGATTTGCCTAAGCAATTTGTCGTGGGTGAAAAGACGTTGGAAGTGGCCATTGAAGAAATGCGTCCGTTAAATGTCGGTGACGTTCTTTTGGACGAAGCCGGTCATTTCTATGTGGTTGCCCCTCAAGAAGAACCGGTTTTCATCATCAAGGGTGATGAAGAAGTGGTGGCTGAAGCCGTTGTGGCTTTGTTAAACCGAGGTATTGAAGTTGCTCAATGTGAAAATGGTTTTGCCGTGTTGCAAGACGCAACGTTGGCACGTTTACTTTCTGCCGTCGGTTTAGAGTTTGAAGAAGGCGTGTTGGCTTTTGACCCGATCCGTATTCCTGAAGAGGAAGAAGGTTGTGGTTGCGGCTGCGGTGGTCATCATCATGAACACGGTGAAGGTTGCGGTTGTGGCGGCCATCATCATGAACATGGCGAAGGCTGTGGTTGCGGCGGTCATCATCACCATCATGAACACGGTGAAGGCTGCGGTTGCGGTGGCCATGAACATCATCACGAACACGGTGAAGGCTGTGGTTGTGGCAATCACGAACATCATCACGAACATGGCGAAGGCTGCGGTTGCGGTGGTCATGACCATCATCATGAACACGGTGAAGGCTGTGGTTGTGGCAATCACGAACACCACCATCACCACCATGAAGAAGGTGGTTGCTGCTGCAAGGATAAGTAATTCCGAGTCAGCACCGAGTGACAATGGCTCTCTGAGTAGGCGAGTCGGTTCGAATCCGATCTCCAGCACCCGAGAGCCATTTGTATTTGTCTTGGGTTTGCCTTGAGACTGACTGCAAGTTTGTGTAAACTTACACGCTCTGGTTGCGGGGGTGGCGAAATTGGTAGACGCACCAGGTTTAGGTCCTGACGCTGTTAAGGCGTGTCGGTTCGAGTCCGATCTCCCGCACCACAATAAAGAGTCCGAGCTCTCGTAATGGGTTGTTCGGATTTTTTATTTTTTCAATAAAAAACGGCCCGTTTTTTGAACGAGCCGTTTTGTCAAAAGTTGTTCTGTTTAACGTAAAACAAAGTTGATCGCAAAAGCCGCTGCAATCAAAACTGTAATGACGGTCAATTCGCGTTCCTTACCCGTCAAGAGCTTTAGCAATACATAGCTGATGAAGCCCAAACCGAAGCCAGTGGCAACGTTAAAAGTCAAAGGCATGGTAAGAATCGTTAAGAAGGCTGGCATGCCGGTCGTGAAGTCTTCGAAATGAATATGTACGACCGATTGCATCATCAAAGCCCCGACCACGATCAAAGCCGCAGCCGTGGCATAACTCGGAACAATGTGAACCAAGGGTAAAGCCAATAAGCAAGCTAAGAACAAGATTGCCGTTACAAAGGGAACCATGCCGGTGCGACCGCCTTCGGCGATAGCTGCGGCACTTTCCACGTAACTCGTGCAGGTCGGCGTACCAATGATGCCAGAACCCATGGTTGCCACAGAGTCAGACAAAAGGGCACGGTTAAGACCTTTAATGTGACCGGTCTTCATATCCATCATACGAGCTCGTTGACTCAAGCCAATTAAAGTTCCCATGTTGTCAAATAAGTCCACCATGGTCAACGTAAAAACAATCGTGACGATGCCGTATTGGAAGACGGACTTAAAGTCCAATGCAAAAAGCGTTTCCGTTGGAACAAACGTCTTAGGCATCGACATATTGGAGAACTCAGGTAAGGGACTAGCGCCGACTGACATACCAACAACTGTAATGACGAGAATACCAATGATCATGGCGCCTCGTACTTGACGGACCATCAAAGCACCGATAAACAAAGCACCGAAACCGGCTAACAACGGTTCCCGACTTGTCATGTCGCCGAATGCTACAAACGTAGACGGGTCGGCAACGATGATGCCGGCGTTCTTCATACCAATAAAGGAGATAAAGCAACCGAGACCCACAACGATGGCGTATTTAATATCAAGGGGTACAGCCTGAATGATCATTTCTCGAATTCGACTGACCGTCAAAAGTAAGAAGATGACGCCCGAGATAAAGACGGCAGCGAGCCCTGCTTGCCAAGTCAATCCCATAGGGCCGCAGACGTAATAGGCAAAAAAGGCACAGATCCCTAAGCCTGGAGCCACAATCACGGGGAAGTTGGCGTAAAAGGCCATAAGAAAACTCGCTAACGCGGTTGCCCAAATGACGGCAACGGTGGCAGCTTCCTTCGGCATACCAGCATCAGAGAGCATGGCGGGGACAACGAAGAGGACGTAGCACACGGTAATAAAGCCCGTGATGCCTGCCATTAATTCTTTCTTAAAGGTAGTGTTCTTCTCTTCAAACTTGAAGATTTTGGCAAGAAACTTCATGGAGAACTCCATATTGATTATTTTTTTTACGCCCCAATGATAAAGGAAATGCTTAGGGAAAGCGCTCTTTTACCTCTTGAGGCGCAAAAGTTACAATGAATAGATTGCTTTATTTTTTGTCCACTGAGGTGACGTATGCAAAATTTTGTTTTCCAAAACCCGACAAAGCTTGTGTTTGGTCGCGGTCAAATTGCTCTTTTATCTGATTTGATTGACAAGTCTCGTAAGGTTCTGTTGACGTTTGGCGGTGGAAGCGTTAAGCGAAACGGTGTTTACGATCAAGTTAAAGCCGCATTGAAAGATCACCAAACGGTGGAATTTTGGGGCATTGAACCCAATCCTAAAGTGGAAACGTTACGTAAAGCCGTGGCATTGGGGTTAGAAGAAAAAGTAGATTTGATTTTGGCCGTGGGTGGTGGTTCTGTTTTGGATGGCACGAAACTCATTGCCGCCGGTATTGCTATGCCGGAAACGGATCCTTGGGCCATTGTTAAGACGGGGAACGCCGCTAAGCAAATTCCTTTTGCCAGCGTTATGACGTTGCCGGCAACGGGTTCTGAAATGAATAACGGTGCCGTGATTTCTTCTTTGGAAACGACCGAGAAGTTCGCGTTCCGTGGCGCTTACCCGGAATTTTCCATTTTGGATCCGGAAGCCACCTACTCATTGCCTGCTAAACAAATTGCCAATGGTTTAGCAGACATTGTGGTGCACTGCTTTGAACAATACATGACGACACCGGGTCAAAGTCGCGTGTTGGATCGTTGGGCTGAAGGCGTGATTGCCACCGTTATGGAAATTGCACCGATGATTCGTGAAAACCAAACGGACTATGCTGTGATGAGTGACTATATGTATAGCGCCACCATGGCATTGAATAACTTCATCCGCATGGGCGTTACGCAAGACTGGGCTACGCATCAAATCGGTCATGAGTTGACGGCTCTTCATGGGGTCGATCACGGTGAATCTTTAGCGATTGTTTATCCGGGCACCGCTCAAGTGTTACGCAAACAAAAGAAAGCCAAGTTGTTGCAGTTCGGTGAACGCGTCTTGGGCGTGAAAGGTGGCACAGAAGACGAACGCATTGATGAGACGATTAACCGCATTGAAGGATTCTTTAAGTCGCTTGGTTTGGCAACTCGTTTGTCTGAAAAGGGCATTGGAATGGAGACGATTGATCTCATTCAAAAGCGCTTTAACGACCGAGGCGTTCACTTAGGTGAAGCCCAAAATGTGACGGGTGATGTGGCTCGAGAAATTCTCTTGAAGCGCCTCTAAACTTATTTGACTTAACACTTCAAGACCTGAGTTCTACAATACGAATTCAGGTCTTTTTGTTTGGCGATTGGTATTCAATATCAATTGGTTAGCAACTCTTTTAACGTGTCACTTTAATTTAAATCTAACAGAAATTCTAAGCATGGAGAATGGAGAATGTCGTAAAAAATACGAAAAAACACTTGAACATTCAAGGCTTTTTGGCAAAGAAGGGCTTCTTGACGTTATAATCAAGTGTTTCGTTCAGAAAGCCTAGGGCTTTTTGTATCTGAATCTTTTTTGAAATGGGACAAAGTCCCTTATGTTTGATTGACTGCGGCCAAGGTGGCTGCGGTTATTTTTAGTAAGTACAAAGAAATGACTGAAAAGCAAACGAGCTCTTTGGAGCGTACCCTTGATTTGACGGTTTCTGCTGCCCAATTGGCTGCCGATACGGAATCCCTTTTGAAAAAGCGTGCTAAGACGGCTAAGGCCCACGGCTTCCGCCCGGGTAAGGTTCCGATGAACATGGTTCGTGAAATGTACGGTGCTCAAGCCAACATGGACGCCATGAACGCTTTGTTGGGTAAGGCCTACGAAGAAGCTCTCGAAAAGAGCAAGTTGGCCGTTGTCGGTGCCCCGCGTATCGAACCCAAGGGTGAATTCAAGGAAGGTGCCGATCTCGAATTCGTGGCCACGGTTGAAGTGATGCCTGAAGTTGAAGTGCCGGTTCTCGCTGACGTTGAATTGAAGCGCTTTACGTGCGAAGTGACGGACGTTGAAGTTGAAAAGACGATCGAAATCATGCGCAAGCAACGCGCTGTTTACGAAGAAGAAGTCGATGGTGTTGCCGCTAACGAAAAGCGCGCCACGGTGAACTTCGTTGGTAAGCTCGACGGTACGCCGTTTGAAGGTGGTACGGCTAACGGTTTCGCTTTCGTTTTGGGCGCTGGTCAAATGTTGGCTGACTTCGAAAAGGCCGTTGACGGTATGAAGACGGGCGAAAAGAAGACGTTCGAAATGACGTTCCCGGCTGACTACGTTGAACACTTGGCCGGTAAGACGGTTGAATTTGACGTTGAAGTCACGAAGGTTGAAGTTGCTAAGTTGCCTGAAATCGATGACGAATTCGCTAAGAAGCTCGGTATCGCTGACGGCGTTGCCAAGATGCGCGAAGAAATCGCCGCTAACTTGAAGCGCGAAGTCAAGGCTCGCATCACGCAACAAACCAAGGACGGCGTGATGAACGCTTTGAACGACGTTGCTAAGTTCGACCTCCCGACCGCTTTGGTTGAAGACGAACAAAAGGCTTTGGCTAACGCTTTTGCTCAAAACATGGCTGCTCGCGGTATGGACCCGAAGGCTAACCCGATTCCTGTCGAAATGTTCAAGGATCAAGCCGAACGTCGCGTTCGCTTGGGCCTCGTTGTGAACGCTTTGGTGGAAAAGGAAGGCTTGACGCCGACCGAAGAAGAAGTCAAGGCTCACATTGCTGACTTGGCTGCCAGCTACGAAGATCCGGCTGAAGTCGAAAACTGGTTCAAGAGCGATGCTCGTCGCATGAGCGATGCACAAGCCTACGTCTTGGAAAACAAGATTACGGAATGGGCACTCTCTAAGGCCAAGACGACAGAAGAAGCCGTTGAATTCGAAAAGTTGATGGGCGGTCTCTAATCTGAGATCCCTTAAAGAGAAGGAGCTAGGATGATTCAGAGCAATTTGGTTCCCACTGTTGTGGAGCAAAGTGGTCGCGGTGAACGCGCCTTTGATATTTTTTCTCGTATGTTGCGAGATCGCGTGGTCTTTTTAACGGGCCCCGTGACGACAGAAAGTGCCAATCTCGTTATCGCTCAGCTCCTTTTCTTGGAAAGCGAAGACCCGGATAAGGATATTTCGCTCTACATCAACAGCCCTGGCGGCAGTGTTTATGCCGGCATGGGTATTTACGATACGATGCAATTTATTAAGCCCGATGTCAGCACGATCTGTGTTGGTATGGCTGCTAGCATGGGGGCCTTCCTTTTGGCCGCCGGTGCTAAGGGTAAGCGCTTTGCTTTGCCCAACTCCCGCATCATGATTCACCAACCTTCGGGTGGCTCTCAAGGGATGGCCAGTGACATTGAAATTCAAGCCAAGGAAATCTTGGATTTGAAACAAACGTTAAATGCCATTCTTGCTGAACGTACCGGTCAAACGATCGAAACGATCACGCGAGATACGGATCGTGACAACTACATGAATCCGGTCGATGCAAAGGCCTACGGCATCATCGATGAAATTTATGTCAAGCGCGGCGAAGTGCAAAAATAATTTGTTACGCGATCGTAAGTAGATGATGGGAGGTTCTTCGTGACCTCCCTTCGTTTTTCGTGTACAGTTCAAATTCTCGAAAAGTTTTACGAATTTAATAATCAAAAGGTCCTCCGATGTTTGAAAAGAAGAATCGTTGTGCTTTCTGTGGTCGCAGTGAAAGTGAAGTCGACCATATGGTGACGGCCAATGGCGTGAGCATCTGCTCGGATTGCGCTCGTGGCGCACTTGCCTCCATGACGGGTGAGGAGCCCGTGATGACGTCTGAGGCGACGACGGCTGAGGGTGGTGAGGCAACGCCGGTGCAAGATAAGCCTTTGCCCAAGCCCCATGAACTTTTCGCTAAGTTGGATGACTACGTGATCGGTCAAGACAAGGCCAAGCGCATTTTGTCCGTGGCCGTTTATAACCACTTTAAGCGTTTGAAGCATTTAAGCGACAAGACGGTTGATGTGGAATTGCAAAAGAGCAATATTTTGTTAATCGGCCCGACGGGCTCGGGGAAGACGCTTTTTGCTCAAACGTTAGCCAAGATGCTTGATGTGCCGTTTGCCATTGCAGACGCGACGACGTTAACGGAAGCCGGCTACGTTGGTGAAGACGTTGAAAACGTGGTTTTGAAGTTGTTGCAAGCTGCCGACGGTGATATTGAAAAGGCCCAACACGGCATTATCTATTTGGACGAACTCGATAAGATTGCTCGCAAGAGCGAAAACCCGTCCATTACGCGAGACGTGTCGGGCGAAGGTGTGCAACAAGCCCTTTTGAAGTTAATCGAAGGTACGGTAGCAAACCTACCGCAACAAGGCGGTCGCAAAAACCCGGGCAAAGCCATGGTGAGCGTCGATACGACGAACATCTTGTTTATCTGTGGCGGCGCATTCGATGGTTTGGATAAGATCGTTCAACGTCGCGGTGAACGTACGGGTTTGGGCTTTGGTGCCGAATTAAAAAATACTAAGAAGAAGTCTTTGACGGAAGCTTTTGCCCAAGTTGAACCTGCTGACTTGGTGAAGTACGGTTTGATTCCGGAATTGGTGGGTCGATTGCCGGTGATTGCCTCTTTGGAAGAATTAACCGAAGAAGCCTTAATCAGCATTTTGACGCAACCCAAAAATGCTTTGATTAAACAATATCAAGCCCTTTTTGCCATGGAAGACGTGAAGTTGACCGTGACGGATGCGGCTTTAAAGGCGATTGCTCAAAAGGCAATTGCAAGAAAGACCGGTGCTCGCGGCTTGCGCAGCATTGTTGAATCGGTCTTAACGGATGCAATGTTCGAGGTGCCGTCACTGGGTAATGTGACGGAAGTGGTGATTGAAGAAGAAACGATCACCAAGAATGAAAAGCCTCGCTACATTCAAAATTAATTTCTTTTTTCGACGAAAATTTTTCGTCTGAAGAAAACGTAACAAAGCACGTATGGGGATTGAAATCTTGAATTTCATCCCCATATTCTGACTATCAACACTCTAAAGTAGAAATGGGAAAGATGACGAAAATTCAAAAAAAACGTGCTGTTTTGCCGGTCTTGCCGTTGCGTGACATGGTGCTCTTCCCTGGAAGCATCAGTCCTGTGTTTGCCGGTCGTCAAATGTCTTTGGCGGCTATTCAAGCCGTCGATAAGACCAACCAAATTTTGGTTTTGACGCAAAAAGTCCCCTCCACGAATGAGCCGGGCAGTGATGATTTGTACCATGTCGGTGTCGTTGCAACGATTTTGCAACGCTTTACCTTGGAAGACGGTACGGTCAAACTTCTTTTAAATAGCCTCTATCGTGTTAAGGCCAGTGATATCCGTATGGATGAGAACTACTTGGTTGCCATGGCTGAGCCCATGGACAACGAAGAAGAGGTCGAAGGCTTTGAAGCCGAAGCTTGGCAAGATTCGGTCATCACGGCCTTTAGCAACTACAGCCAAACGAATACAAGTTTGCCCAAGGGTTTAGCTCAATCTTTGAGCAGCAAGAAGACGTTGGAAGAAGTCGTTGATACAGTGAGCGGCTACTTGGACATCGGTGTGGCTAAGCGTCAAGCGTTGCTTGAAGAGCCGTCGCTTTTTTCACGAGCTGAAATGATTTTGGCTCGTATCACGGAATTGATGGATAAAGTCCAAATGGAAGAAAAGATCCAACGCCGTGTAAAAAAGCAAATGGACAAGAATCAACGCGACTACTATTTGAATGAGCAAATGAAGGCCATTCAAAAGGAATTGGGCCACAGTGAAGATGAGGCTGGTGACGTTGATCAATACGCCGAGCGTATTGCGGCGAGCGGCATGAGCGATGAAGCTCGCGCTAAAGCTGAAGAAGAATTAAAGAAACTGCGCTTGATGCCCGCGATGAGTGCTGAAGCGACGGTTGTGCGTGGCTACTTGGATACGTTATTGAATTTGCCTTGGTCTCAAAAGAGCCGAGTAAGCAAAAATATCAAGCAAGCCAGCGACATCTTGGAAGCCGATCACTATGGTTTGGACAAGGTCAAGGAACGTATCCTTGAGTACTTGGCCGTGCAAAGCCGTGTGGACAAGTTAAAGGCACCGATTTTGTGCTTGGTGGGTGCGCCCGGCGTCGGTAAGACGAGCTTGGGTCAATCCATCGCTCGCGCAACGAACCGCAAGTTTGTGCGCATGGCGTTGGGTGGCGTTCGTGATGAAGCAGAAATTCGCGGTCACCGCCGTACCTACATTGGCTCGATGCCCGGCAAGATCATGCAAAGCTTAACGAAGGCCGGTGTTCGCAATCCGCTTTTCTTGTTGGACGAAGTCGATAAGATGGGTATGGATAGCCGTGGCGATCCTGCAAGCGCTTTGTTGGAGGTGTTGGATCCCGAACAAAACAACTCCTTCCAAGACCACTACATTGAAGTAGACTACGATTTGTCGGATGTGATGTTCGTGGCAACGAGTAATTCGCTCAATATTCCTCAAGCTTTGCTTGACCGTATGGAAGTGATTTACTTGTCGGGCTATACCGAAGATGAAAAGTTAAACATTGCCAAGCGTCACTTGATCCCGAAGCAAATCAAGAATAACGGTTTGAAAAAGGGTGAGATTGAGATTGCTGATGAAGCTGTTTTGGACATCATTCGCTTCTATACGCGTGAAGCCGGTGTTCGTGGTCTTGAGCGTGAAATTAGCAAGATTTGTCGCAAGTGCGTGAAAAACGCTTTGATTGCGGCTGACTCTGCGCCGAAAAAGCGTGGCGCCAAGAAGAGTGTTCAAACGTTGCGTATCGACTCCAGTAACGTGGGTCAATACTTGGGCGTTCGTCGCTTTAGCATCGGTTTGGCTCAAAAAGAACCGCAAGTCGGTCAAGTCAACGGTTTGGCTTGGACGGAAGTGGGCGGCGACTTGTTGTCCATCGAAGCAGCGGTCTTCCCGGGTAAGGGCCAAGTGCAGCGCACGGGCAGCTTGGGCGACGTGATGAAAGAATCCGTTGAAGCCGCTCGCAGTGTGGTGCGTGCTCGCGCCGACAGTTTGGGATTGGCTTCGGACGTTTTTGCCAAGACCGATTGGCACTTGCACTTCCCCGAAGGCGCAACGCCTAAGGACGGTCCGAGTGCGGGTGGTGCCATTGCTACGGCGATGGTGTCTGCTTTGACGAAGATTCCGGTTCGCAGCGACGTTGCTATGACCGGCGAAATCACGCTTCATGGGGAAATTCTTGAGATCGGCGGATTGAAAGAAAAGTTGCTCGCCGCTTTGCGTGGTGGCATCAAGACCGTGATGATCCCGAAGGATAACGTCAAGGACTTGGAAGAAATTCCGGCAAACGTCAAGGACGGTTTGGAGATCATTCCTGTGAAGTGGATCGATGAAATTTTGCCGATCGCTTTGACGCAAAATCCGATGAAGCCGTTGGGTGAAGTGGAACTTCAAGCGCAAACGGCGACGATTCAAACGGAATCGGGTTTGACGCAAGAAGTCACAAAAGCGTAAAGGAAACGGGGAGTTAGGTGTCTGAGAAGGCACCCTCTATCCCCAACCTATTGCAATCAAAAGCAATAGAAGCACAAAAAATTGGATTTTTTTTGATTTTGCTCTTGAAAAGAGTAGTTCTCTAGTATAAAATCCTTTTTCTCAGTTTGTGGGTGCTTAGCTCAGTTGGTAGAGCGGTGCCCTTACAAGGCATAGGTCAGGAGTTCGAGCCTCTTAGCACCCACCACAAACTTAATGCCCGATGGAGTGGTAGTTCAGTTGGTTAGAATACCGGCCTGTCACGCCGGGGGTCGCGGGTTCGAGTCCCGTCCACTCCGCCAACAACTTGCCAAGGGCACCAAAATTTGTTTTGAAGCTGGAGTGGTAGTTCAGTTGGTTAGAATATCGGCCTGTCACGCCGAGGGTCGCGGGTTCGAGTCCCGTCCACTCCGCCAACACTTTCGATGGTTCAAATTGCTCCTTGGGATGGAGTGGTAGTTCAGTTGGTTAGAATACCGGCCTGTCACGCCGGGGGTCGCGGGTTCGAGTCCCGTCCACTCCGCCAACAACTTGCCAAGGGCACCAAAATTTGTTTTGAAGCTGGAGTGGTAGTTCAGTTGGTTAGAATATCGGCCTGTCACGCCGAGGGTCGCGGGTTCGAGTCCCGTCCACTCCGCCAACTTCTTCAAAATGCGAAGCGAAGGATTTTGTCCTTTCGCTTTTTTTGTTTCCAATCTTTGCGTTTAGGTAAGTTCCTAGCGCATTTTCCTCCCGAATATCACCTCTCCTTGCTATCATTAAAGCTTTGCACCACATTGGTTGCACTTCGATAGTTTTGAAAGGATCTTCGCAAAAATGCTTCAGGCTTTTCGCACGCACAAGCGATGGATGATGTTCATAGCCATGATTTTCATCATTCCGTCCTTCGTTGTTACGGGTATCTACAGTTATAACCGCATGTCCGATTCCGAAAATGATATTGCCAAGGTTGGCGATACTACGATTACGGTTGCGGACTTCAATAATGCCAAGCGCACGTATTTAGATAACTTGCGCCGTCAAATGGGCAACAACTTCAATGCCAATATGTTGGATACGCAAGAAGCCAAAGTGTCCATTTTGGCCGGTTTGATTACCGATCGCGTTTTGTCTTTGGAAATGGCTCAAAGCTACATTAACGTGAGCGAAGCCGATGCCGTGAATTTGATTAAGACGGCCCCTGCTTTCCAACGCAATGGCGCTTTCAGTCAAGAAGCCTATAAGCAATTCTTAAATGCCACGGGTAAGAGCGATGAATATTTCGTTTATGAATTGCGTCGTGACTTGGCTCGTGAAATTCTTTTGAATTCCGTTGCCGCAACGACGTTGGGTTCTGAAACGGTCGCAACACGTATTCATGACCTCTTGTCTGAAGAGCGTGGTATTCGTACCTACAGTATTAAGCCCGATACCTTTGCTAAAAAGGTTCAAGTCTCTGAAGACGAAATGAAAGCCTATTACGAAAAGAACAAGGCTTTGTTTGCTGTTGAAGAAAGTGTTGATATCGAATACGTTGTCTTATCTCCCGAAAACTATAAGGACATCAAGGCAAGCGATGAAGACGCCAAGACCTTCTACGAACAAAACTTGCAGCGCTTCTCTACGCCTGAGCAACGTCGTGCCTCTCACATCTTGATCGTTGCTCAAGGCGATAAGACTGATGACGCTAAGAAAAAGGCCGATGACCTTTACGCTCAATTAAAGGCTGATCCGAAGAAGTTTGCGCAATTGGCAAAGGCCAATTCTCAAGATCCGGGTAGTGCCCGCAACGGTGGTGACTTGGGCTTTTTCCAAAAGGGCATGATGGTGCCTGAATTTGAAAAGGCAGTCTTCACGGCTAAGAAGGGTGACCTTGTGGCTCCCGTCAAGACCGACTTTGGCTATCACATCATCATGGTGACGGATGTTAAACCCGCCGCAGCTAAGCCCATGGCCGATGTCCGTAAGGAAATTGATGCTTTGTATGCTCAACAAGCCGCTATGCAAATGTTTGCCGAAGACGCTGAAAACTTCTCTAACATGGTCTATGAGCAAAGCGAATCTTTGCAACCGGTGGTTGAAAAGTTCAACTTGAAGCTTCAAACGGCTCAAAACATCACGCGTACGCATAACGACGATGTGATCACGGCTCATGTGGTCGAAGGTCTCTACAGCTTTGACGTTTTGGACGATAAGCGCAATACCAACGCCATTGAAATCGCTCCGAACACGCTCTTGGCTGCTCGTGTTGTTAAGCATCACCCGAAGACCACGGAAACGTATGAAGCCGTCAAGGGTAACATCAAGACCGCTTTGACCAAGCAAAAGATGGCTGAAATGGCCAAGGTTGAAGGTGAGAAGGTTTTGGCTCAACTTCAAAAGGGTGAAAAGAGCACGGCTAAATTCGGTAAGAAGATCACGATTTCTCGTGAAAAGCCGGAAAACATGACCTTTGATGTCATTAACGCTGCTTTGCGTCCTGTCGCACAATCTTTGCCGGTCTACACGGGCTTGCAAACGGTTGACGGCAGCTACATGATCATCAATGTGTTGGACAACAAGGTTACGCCCGTGGCACCTGAAGAGCTCACGATGCGTAAGGCCGAACTTGCTCAAATCTACAGCCGTCCTGAACAAGTTGCTTTCCTTGCCGCTTTGGAAGAAAAGTTTGGTGTGGAAATCTTAAAGGATGAGTACAAGGCTGACTATAAGCCTGCTGAAGACCAAGAATAAAGTCTTTAAAGGCTAACTACGAAAAACCGGTGAGAAAAACTTTCCACCGGTTTTTTCATAGGTATTGAAGAAAAAAATAACCCAAATTCGTTATTTGAATTCGGGTTATGGATTTAACACGGTATTGAATTAATGTTCGCTACCCATCGTGCGAGCAATGGCTTCACCCGGGCCGTCTTCATCCAAGACGAATTCGCTTTCGTCATAGGGGTCGATCAAGTCATCGGGATTGCCACCCCAACGCAAGATTTCCAAGGCGCGAGCGGAGCGATCGATGATGTCGGTGGCCACAATGCCCGTGTTACGTGCACGAACGGATTCTCCGTGCAACCACACAGCAGCCAAGGTGGCGCTTACCAAGTCAAATTGTTGAGCAAACAAGGAGCCCAACATACCGGCCAAAACGTCACCGGAGCCGGCTGTGGCCAAGCAGGCGTTACCGGTCGGGTTAATCCAGCTGCGGGAGCTGCGCAACGTCACCACCGTGCCCGTGCCCTTTAAGACTACGATAGCACCGGTTTGGATGGACAATTCGCGAGCGCTCGTGACGCGGTCAGCTTGGATTTCCTTCACGTCACGCTTGAGCATACGAGCGGCTTCGCCCGGGTGGGGCGTTAACACCGTGTGAGCCTTACGGGCTAACACGCGGTCTTCCAAAGCTTGGTCTTGGCTGATTAAGGTCAAGGCATCAGCATCAATGATCAAAGGCTTATTCGTAGCAACTGCTTCTTCCAAGCGCTTCTTAGCCTTTTCATCAAAGCCCATACCGCAACCGATCACGATGGCATCGGCCGTGGAAAGGTCAACGGGTTCATCCGTGACCATCAATTCGGGTTGAACCGGGTCAAAAGAGGGGCCGTTGTCATACATCAATTCAACCGTTACGGAACCGGCACCCATGCGAAGAGCGGCACGAGCAGCAAGCATTGCGGCGCCCACTTTACCCTTAGCACCGCCGATTACAACGCAGTGACCGTACGTGCCCTTGTGGGAGTTGTACTTACGCAATTCAAGAACGTGCTTGAAGTCGTCCGTATCGATCAAACTTAAGTTGGAAAGGGGGACGGAGAGGTCAAGTTCGGAAAGCGTTACCATGCCACTTGCGTCCTTGCCTTCATTCATGAAGCAACCGGCTTTGGCACAGATGAGGTTTAACGTCATGTCGGCAATGCAACCCTTGATGCCGCCGACCCACGTGCCTTTTTCAGCATCCAAACCACTCGGGACATCGATGGACATGTGCAAGGCTTGACGTTCGTTAAACCAAAGAGCAGCATCGATGAAGTCGCCCGAAATGGCCTTTTTGATACCGGTACCAAACATGGCGTCGACCACCACGTCAGCCTTCGGAGCCATGTAGGGGTCTTCGATGACGATACCGTCTTTTTCCAACCACTTGTTGTAGGCGCGTAAGGCATCGGCGGTTTTGGGCTTGGTGCAACCGACTAAGACGCAAGTGACGTTGTGACCACGACTCTTTAAATGCAGGGCTGCGGTAAAACCATCACCGCCGTTATTGCCCGGACCGCAAAGAATCACAATGGTGCTGGCAGCGTCACACTGGTCATCAATCCAGTTGGCGGCGACAAAACCCGCACGATCCATCAAAGTACCTTCAGGGAGAATGCCGGATTGGCGTTCTTCAAGTTCGGCGAGCTCTTCCAATGTCAAAAGAGTGGTTGACATGCTTTTACTGCTCCAATCTAAGAAAAATCAAAATTAACCCGTCTATTTTAAAGGAGTGGGAGAAAAAGAGACACATTTTCTGAGATCAAACGAAAAACGCCCCATTTTTTGATTGATGGAGCGTTATTTTCAAGCAACTGAAGATTACTTCGTAGCGGGTTCCCACTTGCAGCGAACCGGAGAGACGATTTCGCCCGTCTTTTTCATTTCAGCCATGGCCTTATCCACGACCTTGCGATCCAAGCCGCTTAACTCGGCGATCTTACCGGCATTTAACGGTTCACCGGCTTTGCGCATGGCCTCTAACACGAGTTCTTTTTCTTGCATGATTTTCTCCTCATTTTTGGAATATCCACGGTCATTGTAGAGAAGGGGAGAAGAAAATATGGCGCTTGAAATGTAACGAAGCATCAACATCTATGACCTCAATAGATTTTGAACATTGGTTCAAGTCAAAGTCCCCGTCAAAAAAACTTACCCAAAAGGCGATAAATCCTAGGGAAGAAACTATAATTAATAGATTAAGTATTTTTGTTTTTTGTTTTACCAACGCCTTTTTAGGCAATTTTTCAGGAATCTTCCGTCATGTCTCACACCGGATCGATGTTTTCCTTGAAGGCCTCCAGCGCCTTGTCGGACTTTCGTGCCGCTCGTCTCTTGAAGACGATTCAAGCGATTGCCCCCGAAGCCCGTGCGGTTTCAGGACGCTTTGTGCATTTTGTTCATGCAACGCATGAATTAAGTGCCGATGAAAGCGAACGCTTGAACGCCCTTTTGAACTACGGTAATGAAGGCCTTGATGTTAAGGCCGATGCCACGTTTATGGTTATTCCGCGTTTGGGCACCATCAGCCCCTGGGCCAGCAAGGCCACGGATATTGCTCAAAACTGCGGTCTTGATGCCATTATCCGTATCGAACGCGGTACGCTTTTCAATATTGACTTTGGCGGTGTTGTTCCGTCAGCTCAAACATTGACGGCTGTTGCCGGCGTCTTGCACGACCGCATGACCGAAAGCGTGGTGAGCGCTGATGTTGAAGCCGCTAAGCTTTTTGAAGAACTCGACGGTAAGCCCATGGTTACCGTTGATCTTTTAAAGGAAGGGCGTAAGGCTTTGGCTGATGCCAACCTCACGATGGGTTTGGCCATGAGCGAAGACGAAATCGACTACTTGGCCGATGCTTTCACGAAGGCTCAACGCAATCCGACCGATGTCGAATTGATGATGTTTGCTCAAGCCAACTCTGAGCACTGCCGCCACAAGATTTTTAATGCTAAGTGGACGATCGACGGTGAAGAAAAGGAAAAGACCCTTTTCGGCATGATTCGCGACACGCACAAGGCTCACAGCGAAGGTACGATCGTTGCTTACTCTGACAACGCTGCCATTTTCGAAGGTGTGAAGGTTCCGCGTTTGTATCCGAGAACGCCTGAAGGTGAAAACTTCGGTCGCGTCTTTACGGAAGAAGAAGAATTAACGCATACGGTCTTTAAGGTTGAAACGCATAACCACCCGACGGCCATTTCTCCGTTTCCGGGTGCCTCTACGGGTTCCGGTGGTGAAATCCGTGACGAAGGTGCAACGGGCCGTGGTGCTCGTCCGAAGGCCGGTCTCTGTGGCTTTACCGTTTCCTCTTTGCAATTGCCCGATGCTCCGCAAGGTTGGGAAAACGACAAGGACGTGACGAAGGCAGAGTGCGGTTGCGATAAGCCCTATGGCTACCCGACGCGTATTGCTAACGCTTTGTCCATTATGACGGACGGCCCCTTGGGTGCTGCCGCCTTTAATAATGAATTCGGTCGCCCGAACGTTTTGGGCTACTTCCGTGTGTTTGAAGCCAACGTCGGTGGCAAGCGCTACGGTTACCACAAGCCCATCATGTTGGCTGGCGGTATCGGTAACATCCGTGATGACCAAACGCACAAGACCGCTTTGCCTCCGGGCACGCTCTTAATTAGCTTGGGTGGCCCGGGTATGCGAATCGGTTTGGGCGGTGGTGCTGCAAGCTCCATGTCCACGGGTTCTAACTCTGAAGCTCTTGACTTCGATAGCGTCCAACGCGGCAACGCCGAAATGGAACGTCGCGCACAAGAAGTGATCGACCGTTGCTGGGCAGCCGGTGAAAACAATCCTATTTTGGCTATCCATGACGTGGGTGCCGGTGGTTTGTCTAACGCCATGCCTGAATTGGCTGACTTGTCCGGTCACGGTGCCAAGCTCGATTTGGCTAAGGTGCCGGTTGAAGAGTCCGGTATGAGCCCGCTCGAAATCTGGTGTAACGAAAGTCAAGAACGTTATTCCATCGCCATCGCTCCGGAAAGCTTGGAAACGTTTGATGCCATGTGTAAGCGTGAACGTTGCCCGTACGCTGTTTTGGGTACGATCAGCGAAGACGACACGTTGGTGGTGGCTCGTGGCGAAGAACAAACGCCTGCCGTTGAAATGCCGATGGAAGTCTTGTTGGGTAAGGCCCCGCGTATGCACCGCGATGTTAAGCACGCCGATGTGACGTTGCCGGAATTTAAGGCCGAAGGCATTGATCTTAAGAAGGTCGTGACGGACGTTTTGCGTCACCCGACGGTGGCCAGCAAGAGCTTCTTGATCACGATCGGTGACCGCTCTGTGGGCGGTTTGGTCCATCGTGACCAAATGGTGGGCCCGTGGCAAGTGCCGGTGGCTGACGCTGCTGTGACCAACATCAGCTTTATCGGTCACAACGGTGAAGCCATGAGTATGGGTGAACGCACCCCGTTGGCCATCACGAACGCTGCTGCCGCGACGCGTATGGCGATCGGCGAAGCGATTACGAATATCGCAAGCGCCGACATTGATCTTAACTTCGTGAAGTTGAGCGCCAACTGGATGGCTGCTTGCGGTAACGAAGGTGAAGACGCCAAGCTCTACGATGCCGTGGAAGCTGCGAGCACCGTTTGCCAAGAATTGGGTGTTGCCATCCCTGTCGGTAAGGACTCCTTGTCCATGAAGACTACGTGGGAAGACGCTGGCGAAAAGAAGACGGTGATGAGCCCGGTTTCTTTGATTGTCTCTGCTGCCGCCCCTGTGAAGGACGTTCGTTTGTCCTTGACGCCGCAATTGATGACCGATAAGCCCTCTGTTTTGGTCGCTATCGACTTGGGTCGCGCCAAGAACCGTATGGCCGGTTCCATTTTGAGTCTCGTGACGCAACAATTCGGTCAAGTCACGCCCGATATGGATAGCGCCGCTGACGTCTCCGCCTTTGTGAAGATGATTCGCGAATTGACGGCTAAGGATGCCATCATGGCGTACCACGATCGCTCTGACGGCGGTTTGTTGGCCACGGTGGCTGAAATGATGTTTGCCGGTCACACGGGTGTTACGCTTAACATGGACGGCATGGTCAAGAGCGCCGCAACGAGCGACATCGTTCCCGCACTCTTTAACGAAGAATTGGGTGCTGTAATCCAAGTGGCTGCTGACCGTGTTGAAGACGTTCACGCTGCTGTTAAGGCTGCCGGTCTTGCTGATTGCACGTACTTCATCGGTGAAGTCAATGGCGACGATAAGTTGGTTATCACGGCTCACGGTGCAACGGTTTACGAAGAAAAGCGTTCTGCTTTGCAAGAAGCATGGACGGAAGTGTCTTGGCAAATTGCCCGCCGTCGTGACAATCCCGCTTGTGCTGACCAAGAACGTGCTCGTTGCACGATGGAAAATGACACGGGCTTATTCGTTAAGACGACGTTTGATACCGAACTTGACGTGGCTGCTCCCTTCATCGCAACGGGTGTTCGTCCGCGCATGGCCATCTTGCGAGAGCAAGGTGTTAACAGTCAAACGGAAATGGCCGCTGCCTTTACGCGTGCCGGCTTCGAAGCCATTGACGTTCACATGACGGACTTGTTGTCCGGTCGCTCTGACTTGAAGGACTTCGTTGGTTTGGCCGCTTGCGGTGGCTTCTCCTACGGTGACGTCTTGGGTGCCGGCGGCGGTTGGGCTACGACCATTTTGCGCAACCCCATGATGGTGGAAATGTTCTCCAAGTTCTTTGAACGTGGTGATACGTTCGCTTTGGGTATCTGTAACGGTTGCCAAATGATGAGTCACTTGCGTGGCATTATTCCTGGTGCTCAACACTGGCCGAACTTTGTTCGCAACATGAGCGAACAATTCGAAGCCCGTGCTGTTCAAGTCGAAGTGATGGAAAGTCCCTCCATCTTCTTTGACGGCATGGCCGGTTCCATGATGCCGATCGTTAACGCTCACGGTGAAGGCTTGGTTCAATGGATTAACGAAGAAGACGCAAAGCTCGCTAATCTTGCCGCTCGCTACGTTGATCCGACGGGCACGCCCACGGAAGCTTATCCGTTTAACCCGAACGGTTCCAAGAACGGTATCACGGGTGTAACGACCCCTGACGGTCGCTTCACGATCATGATGCCACACCCGGAACGTACGCACCGTACGAGCCAAATGAGTTGGGCCCCTGCTACCTTGGGTGAATACAGCCCCTGGATGCGCATGTTCCGCAACGCTCGTAAGTTCGTGGGTTAATTCCTAGGGGTTAGAGCTCAGCTTTAACTTCTAGTGCTTGAGGGTTCAAGCGTAAAATAAAGGTCTCGTGCTTATAAAAGGTGCGAGACCTTTTCTGTGTGCGCACGACATGTGCGCTGTTCTAGCGGGTGCAAGTCCCGTGGTCGGGCT
>CAJLGW010000025.1 GCA_905206345.1 uncultured Sutterella sp.
GGCAAAAATTAACCCAGATTTCGTGAAAAACCTGGGTTAGTCAACAGTCTGAAACGGCAACCGAAAGGTTGCCGTTTCTGTTTATGCGATTGCTTCTCAAATTGGTTGAGGCTTTCAAAGAAATCATTAATCCTCAATCCGGTTTGTTTTCGAGTTTTGGGTTTGAATTGATTTTTCTTAGTCGAAAATCACTCACATCAAAAAAATCTCAAACCTATACTGAAGAGGTATTGACAAAATCGGTTTGTACAAAGGGTAGGCAAAAGTTCAAAAGTTATCCACAAAAATTCTGCATAAGTGGGAAAAGTGCCTCTGTTTTTGGCAATTTTTCTACCTTTTCTTCCACCCTCATCCCAAAAAAGGGAGCAAAATGGGCCGCAATCTTGCGGCCCGTAGTAGAAGATTCAATTAATTAAGTTTTTTCCCGGCTTGTAAGAGGGATAACCCCCAAGCCACCACAATTAAGCACGTCCCGATATCGGCAAAAACAGCCATCCACATTGTGGCAATACCTAAGAACGCCAACACCATAAAGAGGAACTTAATACCTAGGGCGATCGTAATGTTTTGCACCAAGCGGTTGTGCGTCATGTGCGAGAGCTTCACAAATAGCGAGAGCTTCTTAATATCGTCATCCATTAAAGCAACGTCCGCAGCATCCACGGCAATGTCACTGCCTTGACGCCCCATGGCAAAACCAATGTTGGCTCGAGCCAGAGCAGGAGCGTCATTGATACCATCGCCCACCATGCCAATGGGGCCTTTTTCTTGTAAAGCTTCGATGGCAGCGAGCTTATCTTGCGGAAGCATTTGAGCGCGCACTTCCGTGATGCCCGTAGCCTGAGCCATATGTTGGGCACTATTGGGGTTGTCACCCGTTAAAAGAACGGGCGTAATACCCAAGGCCTTTAGCGCTTCAATGTGCTTTTTAGCACCAGCTCTTAATGTATCGGAGACCGCAATAAAGCCCATGGGACCGAAGAAGTCGGCAATCACAACGACGCTTGCGCCTTGAGCTTCGTAGCGTGCGATGGCGTCCGTTAATTCTTGATCCACCTTGTGGTCTTTGGCGTAGGCACGCAAATTCACCATTTCCACACGAGCGCCCTTGATTTTGCCGTGCGTGCCGGCACCCACGACGGTCGCAAAGTCTGACACGTCTAAAAGAGAAATGTCTTTTTCTCGACCGTAACGAGCAATGGCGGTGCTCACGGGGTGGTTACTGCGAGAAGCCAAACTGGCGGCCATTTGTAATACTTGCAAACTGTCATTGCCGTTGACAGGTTCAATAGCGATCACCTTGGGGCGACCTTCCGTGATCGTGCCGGTTTTATCCAAGGCAATGTATTTCAGCTTACGGGCTTCTTCCAAGTAAACACCACCTTTGACGATTAACCCCATACGAGCGGCCACGGCCAACCCTGAGACAATCGTCACGGGCGTAGAAATCACCAAGGCGCAAGGGCAAGCAATGACCAATAAGACCAAGGCCGTGTAGATCCATTCAAACCAATCACCACCGATGAATAGGGGAGGGATGATGGCCGTTAAAATGGCCGCCACGAAAACCGTCGGCGTATAGTAACGGGCAAAGAGATCGACAAAGCGCTCCGTGGGTGCTTTCTTTTGATTAGCGGCTTCGACGGCTTCAATCATCTTGGCGGCTAGCCCGTGTTGGCTGTCGCTTGTAACTTGCACCAGAAGTTCTGCCGTTTGATTAAGCGTTCCGCCATAGACCTTATCGCCCTTGTTTTTTTCCACGGGTAACGATTCACCCGTAATGCTCGATTGGTTAACACTTGAAAAGCCGTCAATCACCATACCGTCCAAGGCAATGCGTTCACCGGGCATTACGCGAACGGTGTCTCCCACCGTAATGTCGCTAACATCCATTACAGAACTTTCACCTCTGGCATTAATGACCGTAGCGGTTTCCGGTGTGAGTTTCAGTAGGTCTTTAATGGCTTTGTGTGCTCGATTAATCGAGAGCGTTTCAATGGCTTCAGACACTTCAAATAAGACCATCACCATTGCAGCTTCCGGCCACTCTCCTAAGATTAGGGCTCCGGTAACAGCCACGCTCATCAAAGCATTCATGTTGAAGTTGAAGTGGCGCATCGCTAAAAGCCCACGACGGTACGTGCCCAAACCGGCAAGCAAGATAGCGACAACCGCAAAGCCTAAACCCAAGTACTCAGGGGCAGAGGCCAATTCCACCAATTCGCTTGCCAAGGCAAAAAGACCTGCAATGCCTAATCGCTTCCAAGGAAGTTTTTGTTCCGTCGTCTGAGCGTCCTTTTGCTCCTTGGCTTTAAAGCCCGCGGACTCAATTAAATCCAAAGCCGAACGCTTTTCTTCTCGCGTCATTAACGCGCTTACTGTGTGAGTTTGGGTATTGAGTTGAAGGTCTTCAAGCTTTAACACTTCAAGCGCTTTGGTAATGAGTTCGGACTCAACTTCCGTATCCAACCCATCCACCACCAATCGCGTACGAATCTTTTTTACGTCATTTTGAACAATGCGGGCTTCAAGACCGGCGTCGGCCAATGTTTGCAAAAGGGGAGCGGCGTCACCCAACGAGTGATGTACCGTCACCGTTCGGTTGATGGTATTAAAAGTGGCACTTGTCACTTCCGGCAATTTTGTCAAAGCGTCAACCGCTTGGTTGCCTTCAACGGCGCAGCACATCTCGGCAATGTAAAGCACAGTGGGAGCTTTAGCTTCGTCTTCGGCAGTCGTCTCGGGCAGGGTTGCAACGAGCCCTGCCTTATCCAGTACTTCAACGAAGACCTTCGGGTCTTTAGCGTGATGCTTTACGGTCACCGTACGATTGAGGGTGTTAAATGACACCTCATCAACTTCTGGCAAATCTTTCAATGCATTAACGGCTTGATTGCCTTCAACCGCACAGCACATCTCCGCCACATAAAGCGTAGCAACACCGGGCTTTTGCTCGATATTTAACGTTGAAACATCAGGAGCCGGGGAGTGTTCATGGTCGTGCCCACAGCAGCAATGTTCACCTTCTTCATGATGATGATCGTGGCCATTTTCGTGCTCATGAGGGTGTTCATGAACTTCTGAATGCGTATGATCGTGCCCGCAACTGCAGTGAGCATGATCATGCTCATGAAGTGACTCAATATTTACTTTTTCTTGATTTGTAGCTAACTGACTGTTTTTGTTTAACATTTTGTTATCCTTTTGTGCATTCACAAGAATTGCGCTTTTTTGATGAATATCATTAAAATGCCTAAAGTAACTTTAGAGTCAAGAGGAAAAGCTAAAAACTTTTCTTTAGGTAAAAGATGAGAATTGGTGAACTGGCCAAACAATCGGATTTAACGGTTGAGACGATTCGCTTTTATGAGGCTGAGGGCCTTATTCCTAAGGCCGAACGCAGTATGAATAATTACCGCTCGTACACGGAAGGTCACTTAAAGCGATTGCTCTTTATCAAGCACTGCCGTAGTCTTGATATGAGCCTTGATGAGATTCGTATTTTGACGGACGTCGATGCCCGTCGAAATGAAGATGCCGAAAAAGTGCACAACATGATTGCTTTGCACATGCATAAAATCGATCAACAAATCGATGACTTAAAGCATTTAAAGCAACACTTGGCGCTTTTGGCACTCTGCTGCCACGGCAATCACGCCAATGGCGAACCCTGTGGTTTAATTGAAGGGTTAACGAATCAAGCTTGTTGTCATAACTGCGAAGGCTTAAAGACACGTAAGTCGTCAACGAAAAAAGACGCAACGAAGTGTTCCTGTTCATCCAATAATGAAAGTAAATAAAAATGGCTGATTTTTTTACGATTGAAATGATTATTGCCATCGCCATTCTTGCGGTGATGGTGGCTTGTCCGACGCTTTTGGTGCGTCAATTAGCCAAACGCTATCCGGCTGCACACCCCGTGCCTTTTTTCCCGCAAGGGGTTGACGGTTGGCTTTTGCTTTTTGTCGCCACGGTCGTTTTATCGATCATTGTGACCTTCTTTAATATTTCGACGCTTTACACGGAATTAAGTTCTGAAGGTGCCGTCAACGGCTTTTTATTCATGCCGCATGCCGTGATTGTTTTTCTTTACTTGTATCTTCTTTGGATCATTACCTGTAAGCGTAATGCATCGGTGGTAAAGCAAACGATCGTGATTTTGTGGGTTGTGGGGCCAATCTCGATTGCGCTTTTGATGGCTTTCTTTGATGCAAGTTTTAATACGACGAGTGCGATTCGAACGACCTTCTACGCATTGGTTTGGACGCTTTACTTCTTATTCTCTAAGCGTGTTGCCTGCACTTATGGCACAAAGGCCGTTGATTCTTATGTGAAGCTCGCACTTCAGATGGCTGCAGCTCAGAAAGAGCAGGCCGAGCGCGACCAAAAATAAAAACTGATTTAATTTCGATATGAATCTGCAAGCACTCAATTTTGAGCCAAACCTAAGAATGGCTTTTTTGGCAGCTGTCTTTTCACCTGAAAAGTTTTACGTTTTTGTCATTAATCAGTTCCTTTATTTTTGTGAGCATAATATTAGTTATCACGATCAACTTAAGTTTCAAAGAGCCATTGAAGATTGCTTTAATTCATATGCTATCGATGAGTATTGGTCTTATGAATACAGTCGTCCAGAAGTTTTTTTGGAATGTTGTAAAGCCATCACAGACGATGAAATAGCTACTTTAAAAAACTTTTATGTATCAGATATTTCTATACGTCGTGTCCAAGAATCTGATTATCAAGGACTGTTTGATTTCGTCGTCGACGTACGAACACGCTTAAACGGTAAAAACGTTGACAATGCCCTTATGAGAGCGCATTTTGAAGGCGCTCGCTCTCTTTTGTACAGTCGTTGGAAACGTTATTTTTCTTATTTTGTTCGGCATGAAGACAGTCATTGGTTATTGGGCTTTGTAGATAAGGATACCCTGTCCCAAGGGTGGGGTGAGTTTACCGAGTCCTATTCGATTTGTACCAAAAACTCAGAATACGAGGCTATTCGTCATTTTTTTGAAAATGCCGAAGTCGTCGCATCAGCTTTCAATGCCGATTACATTCGCAGTTGGTTTGCTCTGTATGTCGACTTTATGTCAACTGGTGTAAATGCCTCGCAACTGCAAAGTTTCCAACCGCGCTACCCAACTTATT
This sequence comes from uncultured Sutterella sp., assembly GCA_905206345.1. Lineage (GTDB taxonomy): Bacteria > Pseudomonadota > Gammaproteobacteria > Burkholderiales > Burkholderiaceae_F > Aphodousia. The sequence continues at coordinate 5,152 of CAJLGW010000025.1, forward strand.
TTGCGCTCAATGCTTTACATTTGATGGCGCAAGGTCAGCATGAGGCTGCGCTTGAAAGTATGGAAGCCTCTTTGAAATTAGAGGGAAAAAGACGTTTATTTGATAGCAGTTTTGAAAATTTTATCTACGCAGTCTGTCTTTTTAATAATCGATCCAATCCTAAAATTTATAAGCGAATGGAGGGCTTCTCTAAACGAAATTTAAAGGGCGTAGGACAGGACATTGTTAAAGCGATTTGCTATGTTGGAACCGATCAAGATCCAGTCAGTTATGAATCTGCTAATTGTTTGACTGACACTGATTTTGAGATCATCCAAGCACTGGTGTACAAACATTTCGGGATTTCTTCGTCAATACGCTATTGGGATTTTGACGACATTTCAATGAAGGGGTATGACTTTTGGCGTTACTTGATCACACTAGAGTTTGGGGTGGACGATGTTGCTCAGAGCCTTCAAAAACGTTTTAACTTCCAGAATCTTTTACCAAAGGTTGAGACGATTGAACCATGGGAACGGGTGTTGGATCGTCTATTGAATGCACCGTTTTTAAATAAAACGAAAGAGACGGCCACCGGCGAGATGCGGGAGAAGGTTGTTTACTGGGTGGATATGGAGTCGTTAGAGATTCAACCGCGTTTGCTCAAATCCAAAGACGGTGTTGAGTGGTCAAAAGGCAGAGCGATCGCGTTATCCAACTTTAAAACAGGAACGTTTTCCAGTGGCATCACGGATCTGGATCGACGCGTCATTCAAACTCTTCAACCCACGGGGTACTACCAAACTTATTCTCTGTCGGGCCCACAAACGCTTTTTGAATTAATTGGCAGTTCCAATGTCTTTAGAGCGGATAATCCGGACGTCGAAGTTCGTATTGAAGAAGAGACCTTGCAAATCGAAGTGAAGAAAACTGCCAACGGTTGGCGAGTTTCTCATAATGTGCCGAATGTTCGTTATTACAACGAGCATCAATGTGTTAGTGTTCTGGGCAATGTCATTAAAGTCTTGCGTGTTAAACCAGAACAATTTGAATTAATAACCACGCTTAACTCTATCGATGAGTACCCTGTTGAATCTCAGAAGAAGCTGACGCAGGTTGTGGAGAAAGTTTCCAGTCGAATGCTCGTTATGGGCGATCTTGTTGCCAATACAACGCAACTTAACCGTATTGAGGGGCAATCAGAGATCACGTTCCAATTCACTCCGCATGAATCTGAGACTTATCGCGTTCGGGCATTGGTTTGTCCTTTGCCGCAGTCTTCGCTTGCTTGTGATCCCGGTAGGGGACTGGAATATATCGCCAGTCAAGTCAATGGCGTTGGAGTTCAAGTTAAACGTAATCTGAAAAGAGAAAAAGAAAACTTTGCGGCTTTGAATGACGTTTTAGCGGAATTTGATGACTCACTGATTAAGACCAATGTTTGGGAAGTGGACACCTTGGGTTGTTTAAGACTCTTGGAGGTGCTTCGAGATTGTCCTGAAGCCAAAATCTTTTGGCCCGAAGGCGTTCGACTTAAAGTATCTCATCCGCGAGTTTCAGCAGGGAATATCCACTTAGGTCTCAATCGTATTGATCAATGGTTTGAGTTGACCGGTCATGTCAGTATTGATGGAAAAACGCAAGTGGCGATTGCTGAACTTTTGCAACAAGCTCGTCAGGCCAAAGGTCGCTTTATTCCCTTGGGAGATACAGAATACTTAGCGGTCACCGACCAGCTTAAAAAACAATTGGCGATGTTGGATAACATTGTTCAATCGAAAAAGAACAGTTCGACCGTGTCCATTTATAACGCTGGTCTGATTGAAGAGTTAGAACAAAGTGGTGCACATATTCAAGCGGATGAAGCATGGCAAAACTTGAGTCAACGTATTGCAGAAGCTCAGGCGTACGAACTGGCTGTCCCGAATCAATTGCAAGCGCAATTGCGTGACTATCAAGTCGAAGGCTTTAATTGGTTGTGTCGTTTGTCCCAATGGGGGGCCGGAGCCTGTTTGTCTGACGATATGGGCTTGGGAAAAACACTTCAAACCATTGCGATGTTGATCGCGCGCGCTTCAGAAGGTCCTGCTTTGGTGGTTGTGCCGACCTCTTTGGTTTTTAATTGGTCTTCGGAATTGTCGCGCTTTGCACCGAGTTTAAGTGTGCAGATTGTTAAAACAACGAACCGTTCGGATTTGCTTGAACAATCAAAGGCTGGCGATATTGTTTTAGTCACGTACGGTGTTCTTTCTTCAGAAATTGATCTTTTTAAGGGCAAATCTTGGGCGACGGTTGCACTTGATGAGGCTCATGTTATTAAAAATCGTGAGACCAAGATGGCAAAAGCTTGTCGAGCACTCAAGTCTGATTTCAGAGTCTTATTGACCGGCACACCGATTCAAAATAATCTCAGTGAGATTTGGAGTCTTTTTGAATTTGCTAACCCTGGACTTTTAGGAACGTTCAAACAATTTACAGATCGCTTTATCATCCCGATAGAGCGCGATCATGACAAAGAACGCCAGCGCTTACTCAAACGTATTTTGAGTCCCTTTATTCTTCGTCGAACCAAGACTGAAGTTTTAGATGAACTTCCGCAAAAAACAGAAGTGACTCTAAAGGTGAGCTTAAGTGAAAAAGAACGAGCTTTGTATGAACACTTGCGCCTTGAAACAACAACGAATCTCGATTTAGGCGAAATATCGCCCATTCAGGCGCTGGCTGCATTGATGAAACTTCGTCAGGCTGCTTGTCACCCGAAGCTTGTGGATCCCAAACTTAATATTGAATCGTCCAAATGTGAGCGCTTTTTAAGTTTAGTGGAGGATCTCAAAGTAAACGGTCACCGCGCGTTGGTCTTTAGTCAATTTACATCACACTTGGATTTAATCAGGAAAGAGCTCGATGCTCGCAATATTGATTATCTCTATTTGGATGGTGCCATGAGTGCAACGGAGCGCCTGCGTTTAGTGGATGCTTTCCAAAGAGGTAATCAGTTGCTCTTTTTAATCAGTTTGAAGGCAGGGGGTACCGGTTTGAATTTGACGGCAGCTGATTATGTGATTCATTTGGATCCATGGTGGAATCCTGCGATTGAAAGTCAAGCTTCTGACCGAGCTTACCGCATCGGCCAAGAACGCCCCGTGACGATCTATCGACTAATTGCTGAAAATACGGTTGAAGAACGCATTATTGATTTACATAAAACAAAAAAATCTCTTGCCGATGCATTAATGGAAGGTGGCAATATGGCTAACCAATTAAGTAAGGACGAGATTCTTAAATTGCTTAGTCAGATGTGATCAAGGACCTTGTGTGATTAGAGAGGCGGTTGTTAAATAACTTGCATCTGATAGGCCGGGACATAGGTGCCGGCCTTAGGGGCACCCCCATCGATTAGATACCGCAATATCCAGTATCTTGAACTTGTGTTTTCTCAATCTTTCCCAATTTTTTCTTTAACAATCCGTTCATGCGTTAAAATCGTATCCTATGAGTTTTCTTTAAGGCTCTTTCTGCTTTACTTCACCTTGGGGAGTGTTGTAGGTCAACAGACGGCGTTAATGCCATCACCATTATTTTCGTTGCACTCTGCGTTTTCGCCATAGGCTATCGTTGATGGTGTGCACGCTTACGTCCGCTAACAACACCTTTCCACTCACATAGCTTTCTTAAGATTTCTCCTACCGCTCGTCTTTTCTCTCCATAAAAAACTTGACGACGATATTTTTGGGAAAACACGATGTGATATTTACAGTTTCACCTTGTATGCGATAAGCTTCTTGCGTCATTACTCATGACAGACTCCTCTTAATTTCTTCATTGTTGTGCAGTTGCCAGACCGCATAACAGTTGTAGCAAATTCGGAAGAGTTCTTTTTTGAAAGGCTTTTTCTGGGCAAAGCTATAAGCTTTTTTGAATCTCCCGGCTAGCGGGAGGTTTTCGGTGACAATAACCCAAAGCACTGAATTTTCATGACTTTTGATAGGGATATAGATTATTCTTTACTAGCTTCTTCGTCATCAAGCTCCGGCAACTTGAAAATTAACGGCTGGTATTCGCGTTTAGGAGCTTCCATGTAACCCACGCAGCGGTAGGTTAAACGAGCCATCGCACCTTTTCCGGTTTCTTGCGGAGAGCGGGAAATCACTTGAACGGGTTGCATCCCACGGTTGGTTTCCAAACAGAAGTTCGTGGCAAGACGGCGAGCTTCTTCACGAATCATCATTTCATCTTTCACCCAAGCTTGCATGATTTCCACTTCATAGGTGGTGGCATCAAGTTGACGATGATTTTCAACCACTTCATTTGAGATGTTGGCACAACCCGTTAACCCTAAGGCTAAGAGCCCAGCTAAGCTTAAAGACACTAAACGCATGATGTAACCTTTCAAAAAAATCAATGCTTGTATTGTACTTAAAGACGCGTGGCACTGACGAGCGGAAAGTCAGACGTTTCTTGCATGACTGAGCCATCGGTAATAAAAACGTTATCCGTGCACATCTCATTCATTCGACGCAACACATCCATGTGGCGTAGCTGTTCGGGCATCGGACGAGCCTTATCAGACAAGAACCCTACGGGCATATAACCCTTCGGGGTTTTCAGCAGCAACTCAACGTGCTTTTTGGCCGTATCGCGATAAAAGTAAAGGGGAGAGGCTTCGCCCCAAGCGGCATAACCCTTGGCGATTTCTGAGGCAACAAAGCCCGAGAAAATCTTATCGTAGTCTTCAGAGGCCAAGAGTTCATCTGCGCTACCAATATTGAGTAAATGACATAAAAGTCCCGTATCGGTAAAGACCATCTTGCCACGCTTGACCTGACGACGTTGGGCAAGTTTTAAAGAGGGGACTTCCATCAAGAGACCACAATCAATTAAAAACTGCGTCCAATAAATGGCCGTGGCATAGCTGATACGACACTCTTTTGCCAGACAACTGTGATTGATCTCTTGCATGTTGTTGTGCGCCAAGGCTTTCAAATACAACAAAAAGAGATCAACTTTCGCAACCTTCATCACGCCCATCACTGTTTCTTGGAAAAACGTTGAGAGCCATTGATCGTAAAAGGCTCGCGTACTTTGACTGGGCGTCGGGCGAGGCATAAAGCCATGACGAACCGTCTCAAAAAAGAGCGATTGCGGGTATGTGATCGTGAGCGGCACGACACCTGTTGATGCAAAAGGTTCTGCCGTTTGACCTTGAAGCTCTCGTTGACTAAAGGGCATTAAGTGATAAACACGAAGGTTATGCGATTTTTTAAGCGTCGCTTTAACCTCTTCGGGGAGGTTACCCACTAAGACGATACGGCGAGTTTCATCAAAAACGGGGAGTGCTTGAAGCACCTGCGTTGCTAATTCAATACGGTCAATTAAGAGTTTTTTCCCGTGAAGCGCAAAAAAGTCATCCGGGTGACTGGTTGCTAAGCTTCGCGATTGAATATCGGATAAATCAACGTAAGCAAAATCAGAAAACTGCGCTTTGGCTAAAGTGGTTTTCCCCACCTTGGGCAACCCCTCAATCAAAATCAAAGGATAGTCTTCGGCTTCTAAGGAAAGCGTGGATTGTAGGGTTCGGGGAGTGATGGCTGACATGATGCGTATAAATTAAAAATAACATTTCAAATTTTACACACTTTGTTGTCCAACTTCTTTTGCTTTTGCGTTATCTTTGAGCTCTTTAAGCTCGGCAATTCTTTTCCGATCGAGAAAGTGCGTTGCGTATTGATTTTCAATAGATTGCTGTCCGCTTTTCTTGCCCGAACGATTGTAAGACGTTAACGAAGGAGTGAGATTGGATTGCCGAGCGCGTACTCGGATTTCTTTCAAAACAAGAGCAAGCTTACTGAGGTTGGCGTTACAGACTTGCTCCAGGTACGCGACTTTGCCGTTTCGCCAATTGTTGTAGTTTTGTTTTGAGAGAATACCAATATCCATTAAGACATCCACGACGGTTGCGTAACCTCGTGTTTGGCATTGACTGGCAACGGCTTGATGAACTTTTTTGGTTAACTCGATGTTATTCATAGGGAAATTAAAAAAAATAATAAAACAATCGTGTTTGAAGGCTCTTGGTTTAACGCACTGCAATGGTGTAGTCGTTTCTCTCAAGAATGGTCAATGACTTTTCAAAATTGCTTTCCTTGACAAGTATGTAGTCGGTATTGAAAGTCGAAATCACAAAAATCCCAATCTTTTCTTTGGCCAAGATCGTTGAAATTTTTGACAAAATTTCAATTAACGAAAAGTCCAACGTGCCGACAATTCGGAAAGCTCTCCAACCGTCTTCTCGCTCTGTTGTGTTAGAGGGAACATTGTCTGTAGCGCAAACCAAAGAGTTTTCGCAGTTGGTCTTGCCGATAAAGCAAAAGTCTTGAGACAAGTCGGCTTGAGAGTAGTCCTTGACCTTGCAGACAGTCAAAAAAATGTCATTTTTTTTTCAATTTTGATGTCAATAGAACTCCCTCTAACAGACTTGTCTCGTTAACTTAATTTTAAGACTGAGATCCCAAACTAGTCGATCGGACGATGAGCAGGGAAAATCTTACCCCAAACTTTCAAGAAAACTTTAGCAATTTGACCCGAGCAAACGGCCGTGATGAGCGTGCCTTCTCGTAAACCCACGATGGTTCCGAAGGTTAAGAGGGACAAAATCACCGTCACTGTGACAAGGAAAATGTCAACGCCCATACGAAGGTGACCGAAACTGCCGCCCCAGCGCTCCATAATGCTTAATACCAACCCTTCCGGCGGCAAAATCGCTAAACGCGCAAAGACCATCGAGGCAATACCAAGCCCCGTTAAAGTGGTTCCTAAAAGAACCATCAACACTTGTTGCGTGTAGGTTTGAGGAACCATGGCTGCCGTTACCATCATGGCCACGTCAAAAATCATCCCGAACACAAAGCAAATCGGCAACTGCTTCACGGCCTTGATCCAAAAGTTTTTGTGATTGACCATGATCTGCAGGACGAAAAAGAAAACGTTCGTTAAAAACACATAAAAGCCCATACTAAGCCCCGTGAGCTTAGTCAAAAGAAAGGCTAATAAACTCACGGTGCCCGTGCCTAATCCTGCGTGTGTAACCGTTGCGATGCCAAGAGATAAGGTGCAAAGACCAAAAAAGAAAATTAAAAAACGAGTAAACATTGTTCACCTAAAACCATGCGAAATTGTGATTTTGTTAAACGATTCCCGGTGTTCTTTCCTCACGTTAACAATTTCGCTTAAAAATAAAATACAGCATTTTTTAATAAAAATTCAAATCGAAGTTTTTCTCTTTTAAGAAATTTTGTGTAGTCAGAATGTGCCAAATTTTCAGATGCGTACTTGTGTTCATAAGAAGTCTTTACATTCAATGTCTTTTCAAAGACAATATAAAAATCAATTATGAAAGGACGGATGATGGGCCGCGAACAAGATTTACTCACATGGCGTTTATTTGCACTTTCTGCCAAAGAGGGGAGTCTGAATGCCGCTTGCGACAAGCTTCAATTGGATCCCAGTGCCGCAAGCCGCATGATCAAGGCACTTGAACGTGATTTGGGGGTGAGTCTCTACAATCGTGCGACGCGCCCCGTGACCCTTTCAGCAGCAGGTCGTTTGGCTTTGACCGAAGTGCAAAAACTCATCGATCAACACGACAAGCTCCTTCAAGTCCTGCATGAAGATCGAAACGAATTGTCCGGGACCATTCGAGTCGCGACCTATGCCGGCATTGGTGCCTTAGAAATCACGCCGCTTTTGGTCAAGTTTCAAACGATTTATTCTGATATTGCGTTTGATTTGGTAGAACTCACCGCGCCGCCCCCGAAGGGCTTTATTGATGCCGAAGGAAAAACGGTTGACGTGATTGTGGCCTACGGGGCTGAAGAGTTTCCTAATGTCGTTCCCTACTATGTGGGGGATATGCCTTTTGTGGCTTGCGCCTCTCCGCAATACATTCGCCGTCACGGTAAGCCCATGACGCCTAGCGATTGTCCCAATCATATCAGCATTCGGTTTACGTCCGCTTCACGAGTGCCTGCCACGGAACTGATGAAGGGCGATGAGCGTTTCCCTTTGCAATGGAAGAGTTCATTGGCGTTTCATACGCTTGCAGCAGCTAAAAATGCCTTACTTTTGGGCGGTGGCGTTGCCGTGGACTTCCCGATGTATCACTCTCGAGAAGAGCTTAAAAGCGGTACGCTGGTTCCGGTCTTAGACGGTTGGCACACGCCGACATTGACTTGCTTTGTCTATTCGCAAAAAGAATCGCTTCAATACCGACGCGTGAGTCTTTTTGTTGATTGGCTCGTTGACAAACAACGTGAAAAATTCCGCGAGCTCAAAGAAGTTTTCGATAATCTCGTTCCATAACCTTAGTAGTTTCCCTATCGTATGGCGAATTTGTCCATTACCTCTGGATTAATTTGCCATATGATCAATTTCTATCTTTCCCCGTCAATACAACGTTTCTGTGCCAACGCGATACCTTAAGCCATTAAAAGAGCCTATTAATGGATAAATTATCCACTAAGAAAGGATTTAATTGCCTTTTCGATAACTAATCTTGGGCGAATAATGAGAGCGTTCTTTTCTCATTCCGTCAAAGGAGTTGTCGTTATGACGTGGCAAATTTGGTGTTCTGTCGCCATTATTCTTCTCACGATCTACGCACTGGTCAAACGTCTTGAAACTCGCATGGTTTTGTTCCTTGCTGGGCTTGCAATGTGTTTGATTGCCGGTGCGCCATTGAATGCCTTTAAAGCTTTTATTAAAGGCATGACCAATCCGACCCTGGTACCGGCCATTTGTGCTGCCATGGGTTTTGCTTATGTTGTCACTGCCAGTAAGTGCGACTTGCACTTAGTTAAAGCTTTGGCTAAGCCCTTGCGCAGTTTAGGTGCCTTACTCATTTTGGTTTGCACGGTGATTACCTTCTTGGTCAATATCGCCATTATGAGTGCCGCCGGTACCGCTGCTACGGTGGGCGCAACCTTTATTCCGTTATTGATTCGTGCAGGTATCCGTCCGGCAGGCGCCGCTGCCGCTGTGGCCGGTGGCACGATGTGCGGTCTTTTGATCAATCCGGGCTGCGCTCACGATATCTACATCGCTCAAATGGCCAAGATGCCTTTGATGGACTTCATCGGTTGGGCAACGCCTTACGTTGTCGGCTTATTCATGATTTCTGCCATTGGTTTGACGTTGGTTTGCGTCTTTAAGTATGGCGACCACAAGATGAGCGATGAAGAACGTACTCAATTAGAAACGAACACTGATGCTGAAGACTTCAAGATCAATCCCATTAAGGCGATTGCACCTTTGGTGCCGATGGCCATTTTGATTGCCTCTGCCATCTTCTTCCCCAAGTCCGGTATCGAAGTGGTGACCTCCATGATCATCGGTGTGATTTTCATCGCCTTGATCACGATGAAGGATCCGGGTGGTTTGTCCAAGGACTTCTTTAAGGGGTTGGGTGCCGGTTACGCACAAGTCATTGGTCTGATCATCGCCGCAGGCGTCTTTGTCGCCGGTCTTCAAGCTACGGGTACAGTGAGCGCCTTCATCGGTTTCCTTAAAAACAGTAACGACATTGCTCGTTGGGGCGCCTCCATTGGCCCCTTCTTGATGGCCGTCGGTACGGGTTCGGGTGAAGCTGCGATTTGGGCCTTTAACCAAGCCGTCACGCCTGCCGCTGCTTCCTTCGGTATGGAATCTCACGGTTTAGGTCTTTTGGCAGCCATGGCCGGTCAATTTGGCCGCACGGCAAGTCCATTGGCCGGTGCCGTCATTATCGTGGCCGGTATTGCCAAAGTCTCTCCCATTGAAGTTTCTAAGCGCACCTTTGCCGGCAGTTTGTTGCCGTCATTGTCTCGGCTTTGATCTTGGTTTAACTCTTTCTTTCACTAATTTTTTGGATGACTAAAAATGTTTAAGAAATCTCTTTTAAGTATCGCTTTAGCTTCTCTTTGTGGCACGGCTGCAGCCGCCGACGTTCAAGTCTTCGGTTTCTTTGATCAAGGCGTTGCCTTCTTGAATGAACACTTGGCTGTCGGTATGGGTGGCCCTGCTGCTGCCAAGCAACAAAAGTTAGCAGCCGGTAAAGATCAACTTTCATTAGCTGCTCGTAAGAATTCCTTCACGCAAGGTACGGGCAATGTCAGCACCTTCGGCTTTAAAGCCAGCGAACAAATCACGGATGATTTGACGGTTGGTATTCATCTCGAACAAGCTTTCTTTGCCGATACCGGTGAAGAGTACATGAAGGGCATCGGTTTTGAACGAGAATCAAGTATTGCCCTTAATTCCAAGAGCTACGGTCAATTAAAGATGGGTCGTATGCCAGCTTTGACGACGGGTTCCGGTACCACGGGTATCTTTAATAGCCGCGTCAATCCCTTTGGTGCCGGTTACGGCAACATGACGGGCGGTTGGAAGTTTGTGGGTACGTTGGCTTCTGCTCGTCACAACAACATGATTAACTACATCTCTCCCACCGTGAACGGCGTGACGATTCATGCTCAACACTCTTTAGGTGACACGAAGGACGATGCGCTTGAAGGCAGTACCGATGTGAACCGCTTTAGTGCCATCGGTATGACGGTTAAGGGTGAAAACTACTTCATCGCCGCTGCCGTTGACTGGTTGAAGATGGGCCAAAAGACGGGTGCCGTGACGGACGACTCCTATAAGGCGATCGTGGGCGGCCACTATAACTTCGGAGACATCAAGGCTTATGCTTCTGCTCAATACATGAAAAACGTTCAATACATCGGCGGTTATTCCACGAAGGAATACGCTGTGATGCCCGATGGTCAAACAAAGACCAAGGGCTTTGACGGTTGGGCATTGGCAACGGGTTTTGACACCAATGTCGGTAAGGGCAAGGCCATGTTTAGCGTCGGTTACGGTCAAGGTGAAAACCAAAACCTTGCTGACAACAACGAATACAAGCGTATGAATGTCGGTATCGGTTATCGCTATCCGATGAGTAAGCAAACGTCGCTTTACGCTGTGAGCGGCTACTTCTGGGAAGATGCCGATTACATCGAAGACAATATCTACGCCAGCGAAGTGATCCTTGGTTTGATGCATCGCTTCTAATTGACTGTTCGTGCGGTAGGGGAAAGGTCCTTTACCGCACTTATCCAATGATAAATGGAGATAAAAGTAAATGCTCGGGTTAAAAATGACAAAGGCTGAAAAAGAACAACTCAGTGCGTATGCCGTTCTTGATCGCCATGATACGGCCTATTGGCTATTTCGTATTAATGAAGCCAGTGTTGTCGGTAACGTTCGCCAAAATCTCTTAGACCGTTCTTTAGCCATTGAGATTCGTGAAGCTTTAAAGAGCATGGAATTCGATGCCGATAACGGCCAATGGACGCGACCGGAAGTTTATATCACCTTTGAACCTGAGCTTTTAAAGCGTGCCGGCATGACGGCTAGCGTTTTGCATGTGGGACGCTCCAGCCAAGACATGCTCTCAACAAGCAACGCCGCTCAAATGCGAGAAGGCATGCTTTTTGTTGCCAACAGTGTGGCCAATCTTATTGAAAGCTTTATGAAAAAAGCCGATCAATATTGGGATGATTTGATTCCGCTTTACACGAACGGTGTTCAAGCCCAACCCAACCGAATGAGTCACTACTTGTATGCTCAAGCCGCTTCTTGGCAACGATTCTTAGAGCAACTCTTGCAATGCATCAAACGCTATAACTTCTCCCCCATGGGGGCCGCCGTTTTAAATGGTTCCTGCTGGTCTTTGGATCAAAGCTATACGGCAAAGGTTTTAGGCTTTGATTGTGTCGGGGTTAACGCCTATGATGCGGGTCAATTAGCCGGTAATGATATGCCCGTGGAGATGGCGCAATTGATCACGGCTGCTATGGTACGCATTACTGGCTTTTTGCAAGACTTCTCTGTTCAATATGCGCAAACGCGCCCCTGGATGACCTTTAATTTGGCAGGCAGCACCTATATTTCAAGTGCCATGCCGCAAAAGCGCAACCCCGGTTTCATCAATAACTGCCGCCGTGATGCTTCGAGCGTTATGGCAGAAACGCAAAACGTCATCTTGCGCTCTCACAACTTGATGTTGGGGATGCCGGACGCTCGCGACATCTACTTAAACATGGAGTGGATCAAGGACGCTTTGAGCGTTTTAAATAATTTCCAAAAGGTGGTTGACGGTTTAACGCTTAATGAAGAACGTGCTTTGGAAGAAATCAATAGCGACTGGAGCTGTACGCAAAATATTGCCGATACGCTCGTTAAAGAGGCCAATCTGCCTTTCCGCTTAGGTCACCACTTTGCTAGCCACTTTGTAACTTGGGCCAAGAAAGAACAAGTTACTCCAATGACCGTGACCTATGAAATGGTTTGCGAGCAATGGGATGCCTTTGTTGCCCAAACGGGTGAAGCGCAAGGGGAATTTCCGTTAACGAAAGAGGCCTTGATGAGTGCCATGGATCCTAAAGAGATTGTCCACAACCGCTTGACGATGGGTGGCCCACAAGAGTCTGAAATGCAACTTCAAAAGACGGAATTGACAAAGACGCTTTGCCAATACCGTCGACAAATCGATGCCGTGAACGAGCAAATCGAAAAGGGCATTAAGACGTTAAGTGACGATTTGGAAGCTTTGCTTTAAGTGAAAGGGAAGAAAACGATGTGGGATTTACTGTTAAAAGGTGCCACGGTGGTCGATCCGCTCAATCACTTTGAGGCCGTGGCGGATGTTGCGATTGAAAATGGGAAGATCGCTGAAGTGGGAGCTGATCTTCCGGCAAGTTCAGCTCGTGTCATAGAAGACTATACGGGTAAGGTATTGCAACCGGGCGTAATTGATTGCCACGTTCATTTGGCCGAAGACTGTGGCTCTCCTTACGGCATGCGTATGGTGGCAATGGCCGGTGTCACGACTTGCATGGACATGGCTGGTCCCATCGATAATATTTTAAAAATCATCCCTGAGTACGGCAGTGGCATTAACTGCGCCATCCTTCAGTACGCAGCGCCCGGCTTAACCATCGAAAGTAATAATCCGGATCTGGAACGTCTTCGTCGTTTCACGGATGAAGTCGTTACGGCCGGTGCCTACGGTGTCAAAATCTTGGGCGGGCACTTTCCGTTGACGCCCGAGAGTTCTGCCAACGTTATTCGTGTGGCCAATGAAAAAGGCGTTTACTCGGCTTGGCACGCCGGTACCACGGAAAATGGTTCCAACTTAAACGGAATGAAAGAAGCCATTGAACTTAGTGACGGCTTGCCGTTTCACTTAGCTCACATCAATGCCTACTGCCGTGGCGCCGTAATGGATAACTTAGAAGAGGCCAAGGAAGCGGCTCAACTCTTAATCAAGAACCCTCAAATTTACACGGAAAGCTATCTCTCACCCAAAAACGGTACGCGTTTGATGTGTGATTCTGAAGGTAACGCTCTCTCTCATGTGACCCGCAATTGCTTGCGTCAAGTGCAATTGCCTGAAAACAAAGAGGGGATTGAGAAAGCGTTTCTTGCCAATAAAGTTTGGGCCATTTATGACGCAGGTGGCTATTCGGACTTAATGACAGGCGAGGACGGCCTTCAATATTGGCAGAAGAACAAGACTGATGTCAGTGCCATGTTTAATGCCAATCCTCCGATGCCGAGAACCTATTTGGCGCAAGCCAAGCGTGAAGACGGTACCTTTGTGGTTGATTCGATTGCCACCGACGGGGGCGGTTTGCCCAGAAACGTCATCATTGATCATGGTTTATCCCTCGTTCGAATGGGCATTCTCTCAGTGTCGGAATTTGCACTGAAGAGCTCTTTAAACCCGGCTCGCATGATGCACTTGCACAATAAAGGTCATTTAACGCCCGGAGCCGATGCCGATATTACGATCTACGATTTGATGACGCAAAAACCGGTCGCGACTTTTGTTAACGGCAAGCCCGTTTTGAAAAATGGTCAAATCGTCGGACACGGTGCCACGGTTATCTGTTCTGAGCGTGGCGTGAAGGCGGTTAAAGACAAGGGCATCGCAACCTATGTTGCCGATCCTTCTGAAGCTTTTCCCACAAGATTAAAGATTTAAACCAATCCATTGCTCCTCTAGAGAAAGCGCCCCAAGGAGAAATTCTTGGGGCGCCTATCTATTTTGGGGAAACAATGACTGGTCGATCGGGCGGTGAGCGGGGAAGACTTTGCCCCAAACGTTTAGAAAGACTTTAGCTAAATGGCCGGATAATAGAGCCGTAATGACAGTAAGTTCAGAACCAATCTCAAGCGCTATCCAAATCTCTCGATTACCGGCGCTGTACTTGTTCATCAATTTAATGAGATTGATGAGATTGGGCAAGTTGAAGCGATTGGATTTCGTCAAATAAGTGAAGCGTTCAATCAATCGCAGAACATCGATTGTAAGTTTTGAAAAGTCTGCAATCTTGGACATGTTTATCTCCGTAGTTCGATAATGATCTTAGAAATGGTGACGTCATTTTCTGACGTGAAAGATGGCAAAAGTACGGGATATCGCGTTAATTTCAATGAGTCAAAAAATGACGCAATATGCGAAATAATTCAAATCAAGAAATTGGATAGGAATTGGAAATGAAGGCTAAGAACCGTGTTAAAACTTACTACAGTCAGGCAATGGCAGCTGAAGCCTTTAATCTCATGTATGACTGGCGCCGTCAATCTAAAGACTTTAGTCGCATTGATAAGCGAGATCGCTTTTGGGTGCGATATGACTCTTTGGATAAAAGAGAAGCACACCGATACAAAGCGCTTTGCGAGATGCTTCATCAATACTGCCCCTTTGAAGAAAACCCGCTTTATGAGTCGGATAGAAGTCTGACCCCTGAGGGACGCTACTTGATTCAAAGTGATAAGTACTATCGCATTGTGGGCGTCGTGACGGGCGAGATTGAAGCGATGAAGTTAATTCCTGCCCATCGTGTCTATTGGTGCGAAGGGCGACTTTATCAAATTGACGATAATAAGCCGATCGCTATGTACATTCTGACAACCGATGATCAAACGGAAAATGCTTGGCAATGCGCTATGTACAACCGCTCGATGATGAGCGTCATGGGGCAAATTCAAGAAAAGGATTGTCCGGCGGAGAGCAAGTTAACCGAAATACCAGTGTATTCCGTTGACGAAGGAAAGACTGAGAAGATTTGGTTGAAACGAATCAAGGAAATTTCGGCCTGTTTTGTTGGTCGCTCTAAATCAAAGAAAGGGGGGTTATCATGATCGGTCGCAATCATTCGAAACGTCCGCGGTGCAATTGGCGTCGCCATTGGGTTTTCGATGTAATTAAGGAAGAACGTCGTCAAGAGAAAAGTGATGGTGATCCCCATAGAGCCTCCTGTCGTTACTGTTACATTGATACTGCGTTTGACCTCACACAACTTCCAAAAGAATCATCGATTACGACAATGAATGAGACTTTATTGTCATATTATTTAGACGCAACCAAAAAGGGTTTTAAGGCAGAGGATTGTGTGATTTTTGACGATACGCTTTGGATTAAAAAGTCCAAAGATTCCTCCTTTGTATCAGACATTCTGGACGGAGGAGGTTATTTACGTGAAATTTTCTTTACTTCTCACGCTGTTACAGAAGATTGCGAGCAACAAAAGAAAGCCGAAATACTCGTTTTTTATCAAGGACTTTATCTCTATTCAACCATTGGCAAATATTTGACGAAAGTGGCAAAGTGCAAAGAAATTGATATTACGAAAGTAGATGAAACTCACATGAATGTTCATGTTCGTGCCTCTGCCGTGCCGGGACCCGCGTCAGCAAAACGCCTCAATCAAATGAAAGTTATTGAGAGAATCTTGAGCTTATTAGACAAGGACTTTAAGGAGTCGTCCATTTATCGTTATCGATTGGCACCAATGGTGCATTTCCTTCAAGTTGAGCTTGATAGGGAGACGATGACACTTAAGTTTTCGTTTTCTGACAATCCTAAGCCGTATGATGATATTCACAAAGTGGTGGCGGATTATGTTTCGGAGTTAGAGCGTGAAGCGGTGGAGTAAATTACAGAAACGGATCTACAACATTTTGGATCCCAAATTGGATTTGCAGATCCATTGTGTTGGTGCGCCTGACTGGGCGCACTGCTGGTGGTGAAAGTCCACCGTTTCAGCC
>CAJLGW010000026.1 GCA_905206345.1 uncultured Sutterella sp.
ATGCAACGGCCAATGAAACAAGAAGCCCCTACCTTCAGGTAGGGGAGTAGTCACGGTGCCACAATTGGCCCGAGTTACCAGTCGGAACGATTGGCGTTGCCGATAAAGCCATCATGGCCAGTTGCAACGCTTTTGAGATTGAAGTGACGGGGAGGGGTCGCACGGCGCCATGCCCAATCTTTCGGTTGACCCCATTTTCGTTGCGATTCAAATTGCCAATGCCTTACAAGGCATTATCACCTGTATGAAAAAGCCTCAGGATGCTGCTGTTCTTTCGATTTGTCAGGTCAAAGCCGGTCAATCTTATAACGTCATTCCTGATTCTGCTTACATGGGCGGCACGGTCAGAACCTTTGATGAAAGTGTCACGGATCTTATTGAATCTCAAATGAAAAGTATTGCTTCGCAGGTGGCCATGGCCTTTGGGGCACAAGCGAAAGTCACATTTGACCGTCAAGTCTCTCCAGTGATTAATACGCTTGATTGTGCCCAACTCGTTAAGACCGCCGCAATTGAGGCACTCGGAGTGAAAGCTTTGGTTGAACAAGAACCAGTGATGCCCTCTGAAGACTTTGGTGAGTATCTAAAGCAGGTTCCCGGCGCATTTTTCTTTGTGGGTTCCGGTTCTAACAGTACCTATGTTCTTCACAATCCTCAATTTGATTTCAATGATGCGGCGCTCCCGATTGGAGCGAGCGTGTTTGCTCAAACCGTTGAGAATTACTTAAAGAGTTAATGGAACTCTACCGTGGTGATGCAAAAAAGCTGTTGCAGATTCTTAGCAACAGCTTTTTCGTTAAGGATAGTCTTTTTTGTACCGCTCTTTAATGGTAATGATCCGTTCTTTGGAGAGTGGCTCAACACCTTTGAGAGGATAGTCGATACCTAACTGTTCGTACTTAAAGACACCCATTGTGTGATAGGGGAGCCATTCAATCTTGCGAACGACCGTGTAGTTTTCTTTTAAGAACTTCACCAAGTCATCCAAGGATTTGTCGTTGTCCGTCAAACCCGGCACAACCACATGGCGAATCCAGACATCAATGCCACGTTTTTCGAGTTCATCTAAAAAGCGCAACGCATTGCGACCGTCATTGCCGCAGACTTTGGTACATAACTTAGGATCAAGCGCCTTAATGTCTAAAAGCACAAGATCGGTGTAGTCGAGAACTTCCAACGCCGCTTCTTTAATGACAACGCCACAGGTATCCAATGCCGTATGAATCCCATTTTCCTTACAATGCTTAAAGTACTCACGGCAAAATTCCGGTTGCATCAGAGGTTCACCCCCGGTGAGCGTAACGCCACCGTTGGCGATAAAGCTTTTGTACTTAAGAACTTCTTCTAAAAGTTCTTGCGGGGTTAAACGGTACTTCCCTTCACGCTTCATTTCCCAAGTATCGGGATTGTGACAATACAAGCATCTCAGAGGACAGCCTTGCATAAAGGTCACAAAGCGAATTCCGGGACCGTCAACGGTCCCGAAACTCTCTAATGAATGGATGTTACCGATAATCGGTTTGTCCATTGTTTAATCTTATAAAGAATGATTGATCGTACGAGAGATCACATCCAATTGTTGTTCACGCGTCAACTTCACGAAGTTCACGGCGTAGCCCGAAACGCGGATCGTCAATTGCGGGTAAAGCTCCGGATGCTCCATCGCGTCAATCAACAAGTCGCGGTCAAAGACGTTGACGTTTAAGTGTTGACCACCCTTGGGTGTGAAGTAACCGTTCAAAAGGCCGACCAAGTTGGCCACTTGAATGTCACGTTCCTTACCCAACGTTGCCGGAGAGATACCGAACGTAAAGGAGATACCGTCATGAGCATCTTCAAAGGGCAACTTCGCCACAGATGCCAAGGCTGCCACAGCACCCTTTTGGTCACGACCGTTCATCGGGTTGGCACCCGGGGCAAAAGGCGTACCGCCTTCGCGACCGTCAGGGGTGGAACCCGTCTTCTTACCGTAAACCACGTTACTCGTAATCGTTAAGATCGATTGCGTGGGAACAGCATGACGATAGGTCGTGTGTTGACGCAAGTAGTTCATGAACTTATTGGTGATTTCAACCGCCACGGCATCGGTCTTGTCGTCGTTATTGCCGAAGGGCACGTAGTCGCCTTCGCGTTCAAAACCGACAGCCAAGCCACGTTCGTCACGAATCACCTTAACCTTGCAATCGCGGATGGCCACTAAAGAGTCCGTCACGATGGAAAGGCCAGCAATACCCGTTGCGAAGATGCGTTCAACGTCTCCATCATGCAAAGCCATTTCATAGGCTTCATAGCAGTACTTATCGTGCATGTAGTGGATGATCTTCAAGGCGTTGGAGTATACGCCAGCCAACCAGCTCATCATTTGTTCGTACTTTTCCATCACTTCGTTGTAGTCGAGGTACTCGGAAGTAATGGCTTCAAACTTCGGAGCCACTTGTTCACCGGAGCGTTCGTCACGACCGCCGTTGATTGCGTAGAGCAATGCCTTGGCAAGGTTGGCGCGAGCACCGAAGAACTGCATTTGCTTACCGATCTTCATCGGGGAGACGCAGCAGGCAATACCGTAGTCGTCACCGAAATCAACACGCATCAAGTCATCGTTTTCGTATTGAATGGCAGAGGTGTCAATCGAAACCTTAGCGCAGAACTTCTTCCAATTTTCCGGCAACTTATCAGCCCAAAGAACCGTCAAGTTGGGTTCGGGGGCCGGGCCCAAGTTGTAGAGCGTGTGCAAGTAACGGAAGCTATTCTTCGTGACCAACGTACGGCCGTCGGTGCCCATACCGCCCAAGGATTCCGTCACCCAAACCGGGTCACCGGAGAAGAGATCGTTGTATTCGGGCGTGCGCAAGAAGCGAACGATACGAAGTTTGATGATCATTTGATCAATCAATTCTTGTGCTTCGGCTTCCGTCAAAACACCGGCTTTCAAGTCGCGTTCGATGTAAATATCCAAGAAGGTCGACGTACGACCGATGGACATAGCGGCACCGTCTTGATCCTTCACAGCGGCCAAGTAGGCGAGGTAGACAAATTGCACAGCTTCGCGAGCATTTTGAGCAGGACGCGTGACATCAAAGCCGTAGCCGGCGCACATGACTTCGAAGTCCTTCAAAGCCTTGATTTGTTCGGTTAATTCTTCACGAAGGCGAATCACGTCTTCGGTCATTTCACGGTTTTGCAAACGCTTTTGGAAAATCTTACGATCTTCAATCAAAGCAGCCGTACCGTAAAGAGCCACACGACGGTAGTCACCGATAATACGGCCGCGGCCGTAAGCATCAGGTAAACCCGTGATGATGTGAGCATGACGGCACTTACGGATGTCTTCGGTGTAAGCGGAGAACACACCTTCGTTGTGCGTCTTACGATACTTCGTGAAGATTTCCTTCGTGAGGGGATCGAGCTCATAGCCATAGGCCTTGAGGCTGTTTTCCACCATGCGGATACCGCCACGCGGGAAAATGCCGCGCTTTAAGGGGGCATCGGTTTGCAAACCGACGATCACTTCGTTGTCGCGGTCAATGTAGCCCGGACCGTAGGTCGTAATCGTTTGCGGAAGCTTCGTTTCCGTGTCGTAAACGCCACGTTCACGTTCTTCTTTAAACATTTCGGTGAGCTTGTCCCAAACCTTCTTCGTCTTTTCAGAAGAAGAGGCGAGGAACGACTCATCACCCTCGTAAGGGGTGTAGTTATTTTGGATGAAATCACGGACGTCGATTTCATGCTTCCAGGCATCACCCTTGAAGCCAGCCCAACTTTCGTTGTGTAAATTCAACATGGCAATTTACCTATAAAAATCTAAATAAAAATAAGAAAACTTCTAAGTGGACTATACACGGAAATTAGTGCAATTTTGCCTGTCTGAATGGACAAAAGGCTAAGAAATGTCAGCCTCTATCAAGGCGATAAATTTTGCAATGACTTCTAATATATAGAGGCAGTATTTAGCTTAAGAAAAAGTAACAACTAAATATGGAATGTTACTTGTTCAATATGTTAATTGAGTTTGTTTCTCTCAGAGGTATATAACTTGCTGATTAAATGTGAAAGTTTTTTTCCTATGACAATATGAACGCACCGCTATATGATGTGGGTATAAAGAATATTTTTTAAAGAGGTGAGCGATGACGTTTGGTCAATTCTGGATGGAAGTGGTGCTGCACTATGTATGGGTGTTTATTTTTGGAATATTTATCTTTTACGCCTTAAGCATTGTGGTATTCATCTTTTTTGGAGAATCTTTATTGTTTAAGATTTCTCGATGGAACGAACAAGGTCGCCGTTACAATGAAGAAGAACGCAAAAAGAAGCGTCAAATCAAGGAGCAAAAATGCAAGTCATCAAAAAATCATTAATTGGACTGTTATGCGCTGTACCGGCGTTTTGTTATAGCGAAACAATAACGTTGGACAATAATAATGGCGAGACAATCGCGTATCCGGTCGATAGTGCAATTCATACTAAATGGAACGGCGAAAGTTTTATTTTTGGTTGGAGAAAAGTGGCGGCTGTCGGATTTTTTCGTCTCAAAAATACAGAAGCTATTTCTGAGCTATTCTCTATGCTTGATAAGAAAACAAGAGAGAAAAATCCAATCGCGACAAAACTCGCTTTAGACTGTCAAAAAATATTTTATTTCAATCAGAAGATTCATCAAGTTACACTGGATATATAACAGAGACAAATAAATCTTTATGTTTAGATTTTATCGACCACGATAGTATGGCTGGTAAATCAATCTGCACGTATAAAAAAATGATTCTTTTTATACTGTATTAATGTACAAAATAATAGACAAAAAGAACAAAAACATTAAACAAGCACAAGCCGTTTTTTCTTACGCCAGAGCGTCTATGGGCAACATTCACTAATTTTTACTCGTCCGTTGCTATACGGGCTTTTATTGTTTCATCTTATTTCCTACGGGGATTACTATGTCCACTATTGATCAAAAAGTTGTATTAAATACCTTTTCTAAAGACGAAGGTATGAAGCTATTGTTTAACGTGTTTGGGGATTTTACGGGCGTAAAAATGCAAGATAACGTTTGCGCCTTTGCCTTGCTTGGGATGTGTGTTTATTCCGATATTGCGCGTCATGGCTTGGCTGATTTAAACATCTCTGGTCAAATGCCGATCATTAAAAAATATGGTGAACGGATCCAAAACATTCACGATCAATATGTTGGCAATCAGCTCTCTGATGAACAGTTCTACGAAAAGTACAAAGATAACCTTTATGACATCTTTGAGTTTATGGGTTCGAATTGGGGTGTGACGTTAGAAACGTTTGTCGAAACTACAGGTTGTTCAGATAGTGATATTATCGGCTGTACCGCTAAGTTTAAACATGATTTGTTTGGTTTCTTAGCGGTACACGCAATGGACGAGATTGAATACTCTTGGGCTGTTGAAATCACGGAAGATGAAAATATTGGCTTTACCGTTGAAGATGTTTTGAGTAAAGCTCAATAAGTCCACAAGAAGCACATTGATTGAAATGAATTGACAAAAACAGTCTATCTATCTGTATTTGCATGCTTTTTGTAATCACTGTGCTTTTTTATTGATCAGTTCAACTCAGTTCGGTTTTGTCTTACCCATATTCGCCCGCTTGAGAAGACCGTGGGTTCCTCGTCGTTACTGAGATTGAACATCTCCCTCATTTTCAAAACTGACAATAATGATGGAAATTAATCAAATTTACTGGAACTAGGGCATATTCTGAAAAAAAAACACTGTAAATGAGTTTAAATATTCAGCTTCAGATACAATCAAGAGGCGTGTTGTTTTCTTTTGTTAGATGACCTATGGCGTTAACCGTTAATTTACCCCCTAATGCTGAAAAAATGATCAATTCGATGAGAGCATTAGGATATTCATTTCAAACTGCGTTAGCTGATATAGTTGATAATTCAATTTCAGCACAAGCTAAATGTATTCAGATACTAACCTCTCCAGATCCCGAGGAAGAGCAATTTCTGGCAGTACTTGATGATGGTCAAGGCATGAGTCGCGAGGTTTTAATTGAGTCAATGCGTCATGCAAGTAAAGGCCCGGAAGATGACCGTTTAGCAAATGATTTAGGACGCTTCGGTTTGGGAATGAAGACGGCATCTTTGTCTCAGTGTCGTCAGCTGGTTGTTATTTCAAAAGTTGGCGAGGAAGTTAATGCTGTCGGTTGGTTGATGGATACTGTTATTGAGAAGGGAGATTGGGCGCTGACAATTTTTGATAAATCTGAATACTCTGAACTCCCATGCGTAAATCTCCTTAATGGGCTAAAAAACGGAACCTTATTAATATGGAAGGATTTTGATACGATTCAGAGCAAATGGGGGAGCGTTTATGATGGTTTATTGGATGAGTTGGCGCTGTCTGCCGAACATCTATCCTTGGTATATCATCGTTTTTTAACTGGCGATGAACTGGATGCCTCAGTAAACATAATCATTAACGGCAGAAAACTGGAACCCAAGGATCCATTTTTGGAAAACCGACGTGGCGGCGCCGATGCTTTTCCTGACGAATACATCTATATCGAAGGCTTTCCTGGTGAACCAATTATCGTCACCGGATACACGTTGCCCCATCAAAACAAAATATCTCAGTCTCAAACCGCAACTTTGGGGGTTGTTGGAAGAACCTTCGGTGAAGATCAAGGGTTCTACATATATAGAGGGAAACGACTGATTTATTGGGGCGGATGGCTGAGAATGACGCGAAAGGCACAAGCGTCAAAACTGTGTAGAGTACGCGTAGATATACCCAATAGCATGGATAGTATTTGGGAATTGGATATTAAAAAATCCAAAGCAACCCCGCCTAAGATTGTCAGGGACAGGCTGGCAGAATACCTTTCTTTGTTGCTTTCAAAATCTCAACAAATCCAACTGGGTCGTGGGGCGGTGAGCAGACGATTTTCGAATCCGAATTTTCCGGTTTGGGTCCCCACTCAGATTGGGAAAAATCAATTTAAAGTAAGAATTAATCGTTCTTCTCCATTACTTATAGATTTATATCAATCAATGGATGATGAACAGAAAAAATTGTTTACGGCTTATATCACCATGCTTGAAAGTTTCTATCCCTGCCGATGGGTGGTGTCGCAATTTCAAGATGATCGTATAAGCATTGATTGTGACAGCGAAAATTCAGATGTAAGGTCTGATTTTAAGGAGCTTGCTCGACTTCTTTCTCAGTTAAACGATGACAGATCAGACGATTTGAACGTAATAAGAATTCTCAAAGATAATGCAGACACTGCTGATAATCGTTCAGTTATCGATGCAATTTTGAAAGAATTGAAGTGATGATTAAGGAATAAGCATGAATCAACTTTCAATTTTAAAATGGCTTTTTATGAAAGAGTACCCAGGCATCACAGATTGTATTTTGACTGAAGAGGATCTCTGGGCGAAAATTGAGGCATATAAGGTACAAGTTCAGCAATTGACTGCATTGGGTGTTTTGAATTCACTTTCAGAAGTGCCTTCACAGGAAGAGTGGATTGAATTTGAGAATATGATCCGTGCAGAAATATCACTTGAATTTAATCTTGGAGATAGTTTAACGGATGACTCCAATAAACCATGGGTACACACGATAGTCAATCGACAATATTGGAACAAATATAAATCATTATTAGAAGGAAAAGGTTGGTTCAACCGTGTTATTAAAGACATAGACTCGGTAACAAAAGACATTCTAGATCAGTGTGGCGATCCGAATGAGACTGATCTTCCATGGCAGCGCCGGGGATTGGTTATCGGTGATGTTCAATCTGGTAAAACTGCCGTGTTTACTGGGTTAATTAACAAAGCCTCTGACGCCGGTTACAAAGTTATTATTGTTTTGACGGGAATTCTTGAGACGCTCAGAAATCAAACACAGTCCCGTTTAGAAAAAGAATATGTTCGAAATATTTCACAGCGCCCTGTAGCTTGCCTCACATCAATTGAATCTGATTTCAATATCAATGCAACTGCAACTAATAATTTTTCGTTCAATACTGTTAACGGTCCAGTATTGTTTGTTGTAAAAAAGAATCTTAGTGTTTTAAAGGCTTTGACATTATGGTTGACAAAATTCAACTATGACGGTCGGTATGTTGATTATCCGCTTTTACTCATTGATGATGAGGCTGATAACGCATCGATTAACACCAGAAAAGACGGTGAAGATCCGACTCGAACCAATAAACAGATCAGAGAATTATTAAAGTTATTTAAAAATGCAACTTATGTTGGATTTACAGCCACTCCGTTTGCTAATGTTTTTATTGATTCTTCTGACCCAGGTTCTCCAGAGGCCGATCTTTTTCCGAGCAATTTTATTAGAACCACCAGTATTCCGAATAATTATTTTGGAGCAGAGAAAATGCTTGGTGAGAATGAGTTGGAAGAAGACGGTGTCGAGTATGAACGATCACCGTATTTATGTGAGATTGAAGATGCTGAGCCATATTTGCCGCTCAAACATAAAAACGGCTACGTTCCCTATGCGTTGAGTCCTTCATTAAAAGAGGCGATTAGACAATATCTTCTATGTAATGCGATTATGGACTTGCGATCTGGATTGGAAAACTCTCATAGATCAATGATGGTGAATGTATCCAGATTTACCTGCGTTCAAAATGAAGTTTCAGTTCTGGTTGAAAATTATGTTGATCAAATAACCGATGCAGTAAGAATTCACGGGAAGTCCCCATTGGCGATCCGTAATCCTCAGTTATTCGATTTGAAAGTTACATTTGATAAGCATTATCAAAATTGCGGCGTATCTTGGGAATCCATTCAAGATGTCCTTTACGATGCGATTAAAGGAATTGAAGTTTTTGTTGTTAACACTTCAGCTCTTTCAAAGGAACATCATCTCAACTATGAAGAAAACAAGAAACAGGGACTCAGGGCTATTGTTGTCGGAGGGATGGCAATTGCTCGAGGGGTGACTTTAGAGGGGCTTTGTGTCAGTTATCTTTATAGGTCGACCATTTATTCCGATACTTTAATGCAAATGGGGCGGTGGTTTGGTTATCGTCTGAATTACCAGGACCTCTGCCGTGTTTGGCTTAGCTCTCAAACTGCAGATTTTTACAGACAAACCGCTTTGGCGACAAATGAGCTTAAGGCGTTGGTCGGCCAAATGAGAAAAGCGAATCTGAGACCTCAAGACTTCGGGTTGCGAGTACGTCAGAGTCCTGATGCTTTGCTAATGACAAGTCGTAATAAGATGCGTCACTCAAAACGAGTAACTTTTTCATCTTCATGGAACGGATATTTCACGGAAGTTACCAATCTGTTGGCCAACGAACGCGACAATAACTTACAAGCCTCTAAGGAACTGATTCATGAAATGCATAAACACGGTTGCGCTGAAGAGATTGTTGGTTATCGAAAAGTATTCAGAAATGTACCCAAAGAACTTATTGCGAGTTTTATAAATAAATTTAATATTCATCCTCATCATTATCAATTAGCTAAATATGACGACAATGAGCACGGATTGGCAAATTTTATTTTGGGAACTGACATCGATAAGTTACAAAAGTGGGATGTCGTCATTGATGGCTTAAAGGGGAGTGATTTAACCACTTCGGTAGAGCTCGGATGTTCTCAACCAATTAATTGCATCCGACGGCATGCAATCATTAATGATAATGGAAGACAAACTGAAATTAAGGTAGTCGGGGGGCACATCGGTGGGAGCGATCTGGAATCAATCACGCTCTCCGACTCTCTTCTGAATAAGAAAGAAAATCCCGATCAATCAAAGGTAAATTCTCGTTTGACGTTTAGAAAATTGAGACAACATCCGCTGTTAATTCTTCATCCTATGATGCTTTACCATGCAGACAAACAATCTGCTGACGGGAATAGATTCGCTTCGCAAAATCTTATTTTTGAAGATCCTACTATTACGTTTGCAATAAGTTTCTGCAATTTTGAAGGTAGCGGACCTAGATCAAAAGTCACTTACTTAGTTACTGATCAATGGTTAAAAGATCGTTTTGGTTCTGATTATGAACAAGAGGAAGAATAAATGACGATAACTTACGAATATTTGTTGCGTACGTGGGCGCAGATGAAGGAACAGGTGAAAACAACCTCCATAACACGTCATTTACCGACCGAAGAACCTAAGATCAGACTTCGACTTTTCTGCACAGAGCAGCGAATGGTTGGGCTTCTTATTAATGCTAAGCAGGGGGATTCAATACGATCAAAGTCCTCATTTTCAAATCTGACTTTGGTTAATCGGAAAAATAACGATAATAGTAATGATATTGTCATTATCCTAAACTCCCCAGAGTATGAAACTTGTTTTGCTTTGCTTTGCATGCAAATTATCAGAGGACTTCCTAGAGTAACAGGGAAAATCAGTAGTTACCTTAACACCGTACTGTCCGAATGGAACAGTTTTTTAAAGGGTAACAAACAGTTGAGTTTAGAGACTGAACGTGGATTGTGGTGTGAATTGCATATTCTAGGACTGGCTATCAAAGCCTATGGGAGTGAGGTGGCCTTTAATTCCTGGTTTGGCCCTGATAATGCCCCTCAGGATTTTATTTTTGAAGCTGGAGCCGTTGAGGTTAAATCTGTTTTTGAAAAAGCGGCAGAAGTTAAGATTACCTCTTTGGATCAATTGGATTTTGCGGGTCAACTGTATTTGGCGATTGTTAATCTCGCTCCCGATGCGCTCGGAAAAACTTTAGAAGAAAAGGTTAAATTGATAGAAGGACTTTTAGAAGATGTAAATTTAAAATCCGTTTTCTATGAAAGTCTTTATCGAGTTGGCTATGCACCTAGTTTAGATAGAACCGGTTCGGACAGTGCATACAAAGCTGAGGACATAAATTGGTTTAATGCATCCGATGACGAATTTCCAAAGTTGATCAGAACAAAGGTGAACCCTGCTATACACTCTGCGCGTTATTCTTTAAATATTTCAGCATTAGAGGGATTTAAAACAGAGGCATTGGTATGACATTTGATACCTATAAAGAGGCTTTCATCAATAGAGCCAAAAGCACAAAGATTAAGGAGAATGCCTTCAGCCGCTTGTTGGAGCTCTGTAAGAACAGCATTAAAGATTATTATGGTTTTGAAAGCATTAGTGTTCGTCCCGATAATGATCCTAATTGTCCCTTTGATATTTGGGGAATTGATAATAAGACACTTTATCTGATTAAAGTTGATGAGTCAGCACTGCTCAGAGACGATTCTTCCTCTGTTGGTCGAGAAGAATTGAGTGAAATCTTTCCTCCTTTAGTCACTTTTGTTGGGCATTGTGCTGAAACTTGCGGTGTGAGAGGTTCAGATAATATCCGTTCGATGATTGCTGAATTAATCAGCAAATTGGCACACGGCGAAACAGACTCTGATATCGATCAAGTAAAAATCGTTCCCTTTGTTCTTAATGAAATTGACAGCAACTGCTCTCGAGAGCTTTCGCTTCACTTCAGTTTATTAAAGTGTCTTTCACAACCCTTAAGCCTTTATTCAATATGGCAAAAAGGTCTTCCTCTGCCATGGTCTGATAATGAAAAGGATGACCTTGAATCGGAATCCACTGCTTGTCCTGCTGAAAGCAAAACATCTGGAGATCAGAACGATTTTTTGGACTCTTTAAAGCAATTTGCGACTTTTAGTACCGAGCCTAAAGAGGATGGAACAGCCGTCGCCGGCTCTTTGAAGGAAATTATGTTGAGTGAAGCTCGTGGCAGTGGCTTGACTCACTATAATTTGTTCAATCAAATCTGCCATAAATTAACTGAAGTGGGCGAATATGAGGAAATTTATGAAGCTCATTGTAATACTCGAACCTATCTTAGAAAACAATTCTCTATAGATGGTTGGAGTCAGGACGAAGTTTCAAATATCGTGACGCTATTTTTACTGGATCCTGATACCTCAGACAGCTCTTTTACGAAAGCGGACGGAGAGCGTTTGTGCTCCCGTTTGAAGAATTTTGCAGAGTTATCCTTCAGAGATCTATTGGCTGACACGATTTTAGATTTGAGCACAGACGAAGGCTCTTTATCTAATAGTTTGTATCGAGCCTATCAAGATCATTGTAACGGTGATCGCTTGATTAACCGTTTGGATTTAGTAGTTGTAACATTACGACGAAAAAATATCAGAACTGATTTAATAGCGGATGATTGCATGGGAATTCCGTGCAGATATAGTGTTATTGATATTCAAGATATTCAAGAAAGAGAAGAAAGTATCGATAGCAGTCTCATACGAATTGATTTCCTTTCAGATATTTTTGGCGGTTTGCCAATTCAAATGTTGCAGACAGTTGATCGCCCGGATATCGGTTACAAATCATATGTTGGGAAAATTCGCGCTGACGTACTGGCCTCTTTATACGAGGAATTCGGTCAAAAAGTTTTATCCAGCAATGTGAGAGCATTTTTGTTGACTCAAGGAAAAGTCAACAAGGGAATTCAAAAAACAATCAAAGATGAGCCGGACAATTTCTTTGCCTATAACAACGGGATTTGTGTTGTAGCTTCTGCAATCGATGCAGAAGATCGTTCCGGTGTAACTCTCATGACTAGTGCAACAGATTTCCAAATTGTGAACGGTGGGCAGACTACAGCCTCTTTACATTATGCCGCCAAGAAAAAAATCCCTATAAAAAAAATATACGTTCCGATGAAGTTGTCTGTTGTTCCCGTAGAAAGTGACAATTTTGATCGAGACATTTTCGTTCAAAACATTTCTGCTTACGCCAATAGTCAAAATAAGGTCAGCGATTCCGATTTAGGCACAAATACACAATTTCAAATTCAATTCCAAAGAGCTGGAGAGCAGAGTGTTTTGTATAGAAATGACCGATCTCTGTGCCGCTGGTATTATGAACGAGCCCGAGGAACTTATCGCATTGAAAAGTTACGGACACAGAGCGGAACGTCTTCAAAGAACTCTCAATTTCTTGTCAAATATCCGCAAAAATTTGATAAAACAGATATGGCAAAATGGATGAAGGCCTGGAGCGATCAACCTTATATTGCAAACGTAGGCGGTCAGAAGTGTTTCATTGATTTTTCTAAGGACTTAGTAAAAAAAGAAAAAGAGGACGGACTGGACTTCTGTACTCAAGAGTTTTTTAAATATGTTGTCGGAAAAGGAATCTTATTCCGTCATATTGATTTAATGGTTTCATCCAGCGACTGGTACAAAGTTAACCGGTCATACAAGATTAATACAGTTGGTTATACCATAGGGCTTCTCAAGGTCGTCTGTGATCAATTGTTTGAAAATTGTGAAATCAATTTTTTAAAAATTTGGGAAACTCAAAATATCCCACAACCCAAAGATAAGATCACAACATTCGATTCATTGTCAGAAGATATAGCAGAAATAATTGACCCGATTTTGGATGTCTTAACTAGGTATACCCGAGACATTTTTAATCATGATGCTCGCACCGTGGATGATGTCGGCGAGTGGGTTAAAAAATTAGACTGTTGGAAATTAATGATCAAAGAAATACCTGATCTTTCAGAATACGCTTCAGATTTGAGGGAAATCATCACTCCCATTCGTGAAGAATTCGTAATCAAGAGTTGGCGAGAAAAATAATCTATGGATAGGCTGACCCTGGCGGAACGCTCAAAGAATATGTCGGCGATTAAGGCGAAGAATACATCGCCCGAGATTTACGTACGAAAATTACTGTTTTCGGCTGGATTCCGCTTTCGACTGCATGACAAAAGTCTGCCCGGAACCCCGGATATTGTCCTAAAAAAATTCAAAACTGTTGTGTTTGTCCATGGATGCTTTTGGCACGGCCACGAAAATTGTAAGAAAGCAAAAATGCCAGAAACAAACTCGGTTTTTTGGATTAAAAAAATCAATCAAAACAAGAGTCGCGACCAAAAGGTCGTAAAAGAGCTTATAGATTTAGATTTTAAAGTTATCGTTATATGGGAATGCGCCTGTAAAAAATCGAAAAAGGATGAGCTTTTAAGTAAAATTGTCACTTGCATTACTGAACGTGAGGGTTGTCTGTTTGTGATTGGCTCTGACGATTTTTCAGATATTTCATAGAAAGGCATCAAACAAAAAATGACGAATCCAAAGCTCAAACAGTTTAAAGCTATCGATTTGTTTGCTGGTATCGGTGGGATTCGCATGGGATTTGACCGTGCTTTTAAAAATGAAATTCAAACAGTTTTTGTTTCTGAATGGGATATGGCCGCCCAAAAAACGTATGCGGCAAATTTTCAAACTCCTAAAAAGATCTATGGTGATATAACATTACCTGAGACAAAAGACGCCATTCCTGCTTTTGATATCTGTTTAGCAGGTTTTCCCTGTCAGGCCTTTTCCTTGGCTGGACGGCGAATGGGATTTAATGATGATTATAAAGGGCGTTGTCGAGGGACTTTGTTCTTCGATGTAATGGAAATTTGTGAAAAACACAAACCGTCCGTTATTTTCTGTGAAAATGTTAAAGGTTTAAAGATTCACGATCGTGGCAAGACCTTCTACGTGATCAGTCAATCCCTAAAACAATTGGGTTACCAAGTTTTCACCAAAATATTGAACTCTAGGGATTTTGGTGTCCCTCAAAATCGAGAGCGGATTTATATCGTTGCATTCCGAAATGATATTGATGCCACTGGTTTTACATTTCCCGAACCTACCGACAGTACGAAAGTGATTCGTGACATTCTAGAAAAAGAGGCGGTTCCCTCCAAGTACTACTTGTCTGAACAGTATTTAAATACTTTAAAACGTCATCGGGCTCACCATGAAGCTTTAGGACATGGGTTTGGATATGAAATTCGCGACCTTGATGCTGTTGCAGGAGCAATTGTATGCGGTGGGATGGGGCGTGAGAGGAATCTTTTAATTGACAAGCGCCAAACAGATCTGATTCCAACAACCAACGTTAAGGGGCCTCTGAATACCGACGGCATTCGAAAAATGACCCCGAGAGAATGGGCTCGGTTACAAGGTTTCCCGGAATCATTTAAATTGATCCTCAGTGATGGTCCCCTCTACAAGCAATTCGGCAATAGTGTTACAGTTAACGTAATTGAAGCAATTGCAATGAATATTAAAGAGGTTTTGACTAATGATAAGTCAGCACAGTTTATTGAAAAATAGAGGTGAATGGGCTGAAATTGTTGCAGTTTTTGCCTGTTTATCGAGAGGTCGCGTACCGACGGTAAAGGCTTGCGAAACAGGCCTGAAGGAGACCGGTGGCGAGGTTATTATCGCCGAAATGTCAATCGAACGGGCTAATGAGACGATTTTATATCGCTTCAATCGTGATACTCCTCCTTTCAAATCAGTTTCAATATACATAAATAATAATTTGGTTGATACATTGCCTATGCACGAGGTATCAACTGACAGCCAAACCTTCATTGCTGCAGTAAAAGAGCAAGCAAATACTCATAAAAAAGGCAACTTTTCGGTTCCAGCCGCAGACGTATTGCTTAAAAAATATCATCTTGGTTCTGGCAAAACCAAGTCTACAATGAAACAAGATGTTGACTTGATTCTTATAGATCCTGATGGAATTCCGGTCCCGAAGTGTGGATTTTCTATCAAAAGTTTTGTTGGAGGAAATCCGACAATATTCAATGCGTCTAGAGCGGCGCGATTTAATTTTCGTTTAGATGGATCGAAAGCTCGGGAAGCTGTAGCTATTTCGAAAGAGATTCACTCCACTAAGCCAAAGTCGTGGGTACAGATACTAATTCAAAGACTTTATTCAATTCATGCTTTAACATTATCCGTTGAAATTCCCGATAGAAGGTTTGAACGAAATCTCGAACTATTGGATGCTAATATGCCATCAGTAATAGGAGCATTACTTTTAAATGCTTATTGTACTGGTGAAATGGCTTTGTCTAAAAATTTAAATGACGTGATCTTGCGAGATCCAATGGGGTTTGGTAAGGATGCGGATACGTTTTACACTTATCGAGTTAAACATTTTCTCAGAGCTGCAGCTTTAGGCTTTAGTTCATCCAAACCATGGAATGGCCAGGAAGGGGCCGATGGCGGTATGCTTTTTGTTTCGAAGGATTGGAATTTATATTGTTTGATGAGTTCCAGAAAAGATTTCGAAGATTATTTGATTCGGACGTGCCGTTTTGAAAGCCCATCGTCATCCGAAAAAAAACACGGGGGTTATGGACGTGTTTTTGAGGAGTGGCATGGAACCTATGTTGATCTTCTTTTGCAAGTACGGGAAGAAGATCCGTTTAAGAAAGGTCCATGCTCCCAGATCGAAAACCTTCAAGATCAAGCGAAATGTGAGTAAAACCCAACGATTTCAAAGTATTAGTGATCCCTTCTCGTTGCTCGAAAAGGCGTGCAACATCGCTTTTATCAACCTCAATGCGAGCCGTTGACTCATGAAGGCGGACGCGGACATTAAAAAAGCCCATGTCTTTAATAAAACGTTCTGCCTTATCAATTTTTTGCATCCAGTTACGATCAAGTGCTCGACCGTAGGGAAAACGCGTCGCCAAGCACGGAGAAGAGGGACGGTGAGCAACCTCAAGTCCTAATTCTTCCAACAGACTTCTGACTTCAGCTTTTGTGACACCACTGTAGGCCAAGGGACTAAAAATCCCTAATTCTTTGATGG
Source organism: uncultured Sutterella sp. (assembly GCA_905206345.1). GTDB lineage: Bacteria > Pseudomonadota > Gammaproteobacteria > Burkholderiales > Burkholderiaceae_F > Aphodousia. The sequence continues at coordinate 16,629 of CAJLGW010000026.1, forward strand.
CTTTAAGTCCCGGACGGTATTGACCAAGGTCATCGTGGTTGGTGCCGTCAATGACGTGCTCAATGTTGCGTTTTTTTGCAAAGTCCTTGAGCGTTGAAAATAAAAGCTTTTTGCAGTGATAGCAGCGATCACGGCCGTTAGCGACAATCTCCGGGTTCATCCATTCATTCAGATGAAGTGCTTCGAAAGAAACATTCATTTTTTGAGCAAAACTTCGGGCAAGCTCTAAGTCTTCATTGGGACTGAGCTCCGTGTTGATATGAATTGCAACCAGATGAGTGCCGGCTTTTTGACAAGCACGAGAGAGCAAAACGAGTAAAAGCGCACTGTCGGCACCGCCTGAGAAGGCAAGCAGACAATCTTTTTGTGCCAGGCGATGCAAGCACACATCTAGTTTTTCTCGCTTTGCTAAATCTATCATAATCAAAAGGCTTTCAATGCGGTATTAAAGATAAGCTTAAAAGGAACGTTTTCTTTTAATGCCAGGGTTTTAACGCTTTCAAATTCTGGGTAATAAAATTTCTCGCCATCAGGGGCTGTACAGACCTTGACTTCAACTTCGCCGTAAGGGGTTTGAACCTTTATGATATCTCGTTTTAAAAGCGTGCGTTGAAGGGTTAATCGACGAATACCGATCGTGGTCGTTTCTCTAAAGATAATAGCTTCGAGAACGTCACGAAGATTTTCTTTGCATAAAACCCTCAAAAGATACCCCGGACGATTCTTTTTCATGAAAATCGGGGAGTAGGACACATCAAGCGCCCCGGCTTCGAGCAATCGATCCATGGCATAACCCAATACTTCCGGGGTTGAGTCGTCAATGTTGGCTTCTAACTGGACAATTTCGTCTTGCGTATCCGTGTCTTGGTTCTCGGTAATCAACATTGCACGCAAAAAGCTAGGCCGTGCATATTGGCGTTTGCCGGCGCCCATTCCCATACGGTTGATTTTGTAGCTCCCGGTGGGCATATGCGAGCTTGCCTTCATCGCCGCTAAAATCGCAGCCCCCGTGGGCGTGATCAATTCGCCTTCAATATCAATGGTCTTTAAAGAAAGACCGTGCTCGGCAACGATATTCGTAACCGCTGGTACCGGAATCGGCAAAATGCCGTGTTGGCATCGAACTGTTCCGTAGCCTTCGGATAAGTTTCTTATGATGACGCGATCAATTCCCAAATTGTCTAAGCAGACTGCGGCCGACAAAATATCAACGATCGAATCCACAGCACCCACTTCATGAAAATGCACCTGATGCAAGGGCTTACCATGAGCTTTCGCTTCGGCTTTGGCTAAGACTTCAAAGATGTCCAAGGCAATTTTTTTGGCATTGTCCGTTGCCGTTGTTTTTGCAATCAATGCGCCAATGTCAAAAAGCGAGCGATGGCTGTGCGAATGGTCATGGTGGTGATGTTCACTTTCGCCATGAGGATGCTCATGATCACCATGGTTGTGATCATGATCGTGTGTGTGAGTATGGTCATGACCGTGAAGGTACACCATGTCATGATCCTGGTTATCGTGCGTGAGCACGACATTGAAATCCAACATATCAAGCGCCGCTTTTTGCACTCGTTTGATTTCAATGGAAAATTCTTTTTCGGGTAAAGATTGCAGTACGGCGCGAAGCACGTTTTCATCGGCGCCTAAATCTAAGAGCGCAGCAACGGTCATGTCACCGCTGATGCCCATGGATGCGTCTAAACAAAGCGTCGTCATTTTTACTATCCTTACTCGTGAAGTGCCAATCGATTCATTTGGGTGGCTAAATAGGCTGCGCCAAACCCGTTGTCAATATTGACAGTGCAAACGCCGTTGGAGCACGAATTCACCATCGTCAAAAGGGCAGAAAGTCCGTGGAAATTTGCACCATAACCAACAGAGGTCGGCACGGCAATAACTGGGTTTTGAACCAAACCGCCAATGACCGAGGCCAATGCGCCTTCCATACCGGCGATGGCCACCACACAATTGGCTTTTTGAATGTCTTCGATTTTGGCTAAAAGGCGATGAAGGCCACTGACGCCGACGTCGTAATGTCGCTCAACGCGAGTCCCGAAGAATTCAGCGCATTGAGCACACTCTTCAGCGACTTTAATGTCGGCGGTGCCTGCCGTACAGACTGCAACCAATCCCTTAGGCTCTGCCGGCGCATCGTCAATTTTAACAACGCAAGAAATGGAGTCGTAGGAGAGGTGAGCAGGCATTACAGCTTTAAGACCCTCGTATTGGTTTTGAGAGCAACGCGTGCCCAGAACTCGACCTTCCTTTTCATAAAGCTTTTTGAAGATGGCATTTAAATGGTCTTGTGCCTTTCCTTGGCAAAACACCACTTCAGCAAACCCAGAGCGAATCGGGCGGTGGGAGTCGAGTTTGGCAAAGCCCATTTCCTCAAAAGGCGCACGTTGAAGTTGTGCTTGAGCTTCTTCCAAACTGACGCTTCCGTCTTTAACACTTTCTAAAAGTTTCTTTATTTGCATCTTCTTCTCAAAGCGAGCCCCACCGTGAGGCAGGGCTTTTTCTATTTAAGACTTTAATTTTTCGCACCTTACGTGCGAGGCTTTAAAGTTATTCAACGCGAGGAACCGTGAGGCTGCCTTCCGGCATCAACACCGTTGCCGGATGTTCACCCACGTACTTCTTGGCGATTTCAAGTGCTTCTTCAACCGTGTCAACAGCGGCCGTAAAGAGCATGTCTTTAGCTAATTGGCGATCCAAACCCGTCACCAAGATGTAGTGAGCGCCTTGAATCGGGCGGGCGATGGCAAAAGCCTTATTGGCACCGATCTTAAAGTTATCCTTCAATTCGTCACGAATGGCTTCAAAGGAACCCAAACGACGGAAGGTTTCTTCCAAAACAACAGAACCGGAACCTTCTTCGCATTCTGCTAAAAGAATCACCACACCGTCTTTGCGGACAGCGCAAGCGGCGTTGTCCATCGTCTTTTGCATTTGATAGACGTTAATGTCCTTCGGGTAACCAGCGCAAGAAACGATAACCAAGTCAGCCTTCTTCGGAATAACGCAACCGTAGACTTGGTCAACAAACTTACATGCTTCCAAGTGAGCCGTGATGTAGTCACCGGCAAACATACGAAGGAATTGGTGATGGGCGTTCAACACTGCGTTAAAGAGGAAGAGCGAACGGCCCTTGGCAAAGAGCTTGACGCCTTCGATTTGGTCTTCGTAGCAGGGGTTGCCTTGAAGCTTGCCGAGTTGAGCGTTCGGATCCAACATGAAGCTGTGGTTGACACGTGTCGTTTCCATAGCCGTACAACCCGGCAAAATGGCCTTACGACCACCACCGTAACCGGAGAAGTAGTGTTGCACGATACTGCCCGTGAGGATCACGTGGTCAACGTGGCAGAGGTGCTTATTAACCCACACGGGCGTGCCGCGAGAGGTCGTACCGAAATACTCGAAATCTTCTTCCTTCTTGCATTCGTTGTTATACATCTTCAAACGACCGGCCACTTCAGCGCCCACGGCTTCAACCATTTCTTCATGGGTCATGTTGCGGTGTGTACCCAAAGAGAAGAGGATGTGCATGTTTTCATCGGGCACACCCAACTTGTTCATTTCGTTAACGAGCACCGGCATGAAGTCAAAGCTATTGGCCACACGCGTGAGGTCATTACAAATAAAAGCAACCGTGTCACCGGGCTTAATGATTTTGTCGATCGGGTCCAAGCCGATCGGATTGTAAATGGCATCCAAGACCCCTTGCTTGATGTCTTGCATCACGGGGAAGTCTTGCGTCACGACTTCTTTAATCACATCAGACTCTTCGAATTCGAAGGTCTTGGTCGTGCGACCATAAGCAAATTCATATTTCTTTAATGCCATAACCGATCCTTTAAAAAGAGAAAAGACGATTTCGTCAATTTATTAACCCCAATATTGTAACGACTTCGTTTTTCATCGAAAGTTCGATCTCGGTAAAAACACTTAATTCTTTTGATTGAATAACAAAAAATTGCATTCGACCGAGAGGTGAATCTCGGCCGAAGCCAGAATTATTAAATCACTTTAAAGAAAATCAGTAAGAAATCCACGTAATTCATTGCGGGGATGAATTACTGCAACTCATAACAATTATTGATATAATGCATATCAATTCATGATCTTTCGTTCTATTGGGGTTATCAAGTGATTATCGGGCGTAAATTCAAAGCCAAGTTTGTTGATGACGCATCTCGCAGTGCTTACTTCACGTTTTCTGCTGCACAAATGCTCGTTTACAACGCTTCGGTTGAAGAGGCTCGATATTTCGAATCCTTTGACCGAAAGTTCATCTCTTCCGTTCCTCGTCCCGAGGTCGATCAAAAGTATTCTCACTTGATTGATTTCAGTGTTGTTCCTTGGGTTAAAAGCGTTCCCAGTGGTGTCTATGGTGTCGGTGCTTACCTTCACTATCAGGCCCACAAGCGTTTTCAAAAAGGACTGACGTCTAAACCTCGCGTTCATCCCATCAAAAACGCTGATCGCCATTTGCTTTTGACGAAATCGTATTTTTCGATTCGAAAACTCAAAGGTCAATGGTATGAATTGACGTTTGGCAGCAAATCCAAACCGGGTGGTCGTGTGCTT